>JBDTMO010000049.1:0-14699 GCA_039934235.1 bacterium
GATCTTCGATCTGCACATCGCCGAACATCGTCTGGAGCAACTTCACCGAACTCGTTCCGCGCATGAGCGAGACCATCGGTGCCGTGAGGTCACGGATGACGTCGAGGCCGACAAAGCCTTTCCGGCTCATCGCGATGATCGTTGGCACGTCATGGCCCATGGCAAGAAGGCCAGCCAGGACGGCGCCCATGCTCGTGCCACCAACGACATCCACTTCGAGGTCCAGCTCGGCGAGCGCGCGCATGACACCGATCTGTGCAAAGCCGCGCGCTCCGCCACCGCTGAGCGCCAACCCAAGTGATGCGCCGGCAATGCTGCGCGCGAGACGCGCGATGTCGGCAGGACGTTGGAGCTGGATGTGATGGTGCGCCGCAACACCGCCAGCCGTACGGGCATGCAGCCAGCGCGCGGTGCCGTTCGGACGCGCCGTCCCCGGTTTGTGCAGCAGCACCAACTCATAGCGTGGCGTTGCCGCACGCTGTTCTGCAGCCGGCGCCGTCAGCGCACGTTCCACTTCACCAGGAGCAGGGTCGGCATCCGCATGTGCAACGGCAAGAACGAGATCGGCTTGGCGCAGGCAGCGTTGCGTCCACTGGGTGAGCGTTGCGTCGCACTCGTAGATCACATAGCGCGTGCGTTCCTCGCGCTCGTTCAGCCAATTGAGGAGCCAGCCGTTCGCCATGTCATCGAAGCGGGTTTGCGAGGCGCCCGCTCCAAGCTCTGCGTCTACCGTTGCGCTCGAGAGCCGAAGGACCGGGTCTCCCGAGATGCGAAGCGATTCGGCGAGTTGCGGCGCAAAGTCGCTCGGCATGCCGTCGCGATTCGCTGGTACAAGTGCGACGGTTCGCGCCAATCGCGTCACGCGCGGCGTTGATGTTGTCTGGCGCAAGCGTCGCACGAGCGTCCGCGACAACTCAACGGCCGTGTGTGGATGCTCGGCGAGCAGGCTGAGGAAGTCGCTCCGGGAAATACGCACCAACTCCGAGTCGCGAATTGCCCTCACGGTGGCAGAACGTGGCTCGTCGGTGAGGAGCGCCATCTCTCCAACGCTTGCGCCCGGCCCGAGTACGTCGACGAGCCGCGTGCGTCCGTTGCGACTGGTGATCACGACTTCGAGACTGCCGTGCACCACGACGAACATGTCTTCCGCGCGTTCGTCTTGCCGCACGAGCGTGTCACCACGCGAAGGCGCACCCAGTTCGCTTCTTGATCGAACCGTTCGAGCGCTGCAGGGTCCATTCCGACGAACAATCCGGTGGCGGCCAACCGTAAACTGGGAAGGCGCCGCGCCGCGAACGCAATCAGGTGCGCGCGAACTGACGGGTGTCGTGCGAGAATTGGCTCGAACGCGTCCGCTGCAATACGAAGCAGTCGCGATGGCGTGCGCGCGATGGCCGATGCCGTTCGCGCGTTGTGTGAGAGGAGCGCCATTTCGCCGATGCAGTCACCCGCGCCAAGGGTCGCGAGTGTTTGGTGCGCGTCGCCGTCGAGCCCGAGCACCACATCCACTTCGCCCGAGACGATGACGTACAAGGCGTCGCCAGGATCGCCCTGCTGCACGAACGTCTCGTTCGCTGCGACCTCGACACGGGTCGCGATTGCCGCGAGGTCCGTGAGTACGGCGGCGCCAAGTCCCGCAAACACCGCGACCGGTGCGATGAGCTTCGCGATCGCTGAGTCGTCATCCTCAGCAGAAACGGAAGCGGTGTTTGTCACAATCAACATCGGGGCTCGGCTGAAATCGGTTACACGGCCAAGTTGTGATGCTGCCCCGCGACTCGCTAGATGTGGCGGAGCGCTGCGAGTTCGTTCATACAGTTCGCTGCGCTACCACTCGCGAAAAGAACGTCCAGCATTCGCGGGGTGCATTGAAGCGCATTTCCGTATGCCCGATGATTCGTGGGAAGCGATAGTGTGGCTGCGGAATGACGTGTCCGCCGCCATGCACGGTGAGCAGCGCCACAACGTTCCCCGACGCCGCGACCCATTGGTCTCGCTCCACCCACGTCGCATGATCGGAGGTCGGGGGCACAACCACCTGCGCCTGGGCGCGCTGGACCCCGGGTGCGAACAGTCGTGCGAAGTACTCCGCCGACTCCACGGCCGATCGCACCGTCCCACGATCTCCAAAACCGAAGATCGTCACTCGGCCGCCGCCATAGGGATTGATTGGATCACTCGTGCCATTCACGAGCATCGCGGGCACTGGCTGAGTAGGCAATGGACAAATGCAGTTGTCGTCGGTGGGCATGTTGGCACCCACGACCGCAAATGCATCGATGCGGTCCGGCGCTTCGAGCGCCAGCCGAAAGCACATGTGTCCACCGTTTGAATAGCCGAAGGCGAACACTGGTCCAACCGACCGTTCTTCTCGAATGTGTTGAACGAGCGCACGCAAGAAGCTCACGTCGTCGACGCCGAGCTTCTTGGCCGCGAAGCTTCCTTTCTTTCGACCGTCGTTCCAATAGCCGCGATATCCGTCTGGATACGCGACGATGAATCCGTGCTCGTCGGCGAGACGTTCGAATTCATGACCTGTGAATTTGCGCATGCCGGCCGCGCTGCTGCCCGAGCCGTGGAGGACGAGCACCAGCGCGGCATCCTTTGGGCAGTTCGCGGGAATGAACAGCTGGAATGTTCGCTGGCCCATTGAAGTCCCCAACGCACCTGCCATAACCGGCGCACTGAGTTTGGGCGCCGCAGGTTCGGGACTATGGATGAAGCGCCAGAACGCTAACCCAGCAGCAACGGCGAGCGTGGCCCCGATGACCGCCAGAAGCGAGTGCATTCGACAATACTGTCATCCCGCACGAGAGAGCGCAGCGGTTTGTCGTCCTGAGCGAGCGCAGCGAGTCGAAGGACCTGCACGTACTCGCCGCCCCCGCTTCACGCGGAAGACACCACCCCACTGCGATGAAGCGACTCGCCCACCACCACTGCCTGTGCGAGCAGGGTGTCGATATCCACTGCCTCAGTGCGGAAATTCACCACGCACGCACGAACCGCGAACTTTCCATCTATCACCGCATTGGATGGAAAAACCAGCCCACCCATCTGTAGCTCCGCCATCAACCGCTCATTGAGCCGATTCAAGTACGGCTCCGCCGAACGATTACCGCGCAATTCGCGAGGCACATACCGGAAGCACCCAATCGAGAGCTCAGGCTCTGGCCCCACCACTTCGAGATCGGGGCTCGCCACCACGCAGTCGTACAGATAGCGCACCAGCACAACGTCATGTGCAATCCGCCGCTCGTACGCACTCCATCCGTGCGCAAGCAGCGACACCCAGATCTTCAGCGCATGAAAGCCACGCGAGAACTGTGGGCCAAGTGTGTACATGTCCACACCGCGGCCAGTGAGCGCCTTGTCGTCGTGCACGTAACTCGGATCGATCGCAAACGCGTTGGCCAGCGATTGCATGTCCCGCACAATGATCACGCCTCCCGAATGCGGCGTGTACAACCACTTGTGTGGATCCAGCGCAACCGAGTCGGCCCGCTCGATTCCCCGAAACAGCGGATGCAGGCCATCGGTGAGCGCAGCAACTCCCCCATACGCACCGTCCACGTGCATCCACAACCCAAACTCGGCGCATACGGCCGCAATCTCCTCGAGCGGATCGATGGCCCCCGTCGACACGGTGCCTGCAGTGGCGACGACAGCAATCGGTGTATGACCCGTGCGAATGTCGCGCGTGATCGCAGCGCGGAGTGCGTCCACACGCATGCGAAGCCGTTCGTCGCACGGCACAATGCGGACTGCGTCGCGCCCGAGGCCCAGCATGTCGGCAGCACGCGTGTTGACGTCATGCACCTGCGCTGACGCGTACATGGTGAGTGGCGGACCCGCCCGCGTGCCGAGATCGCGGATCGCCCAACCGGCACGTGCGTCGCGCGCAGCCTTGAGTGCGACGAACGCCGCCATCGCGCCGCCCGACGTTACATATCCGCCAGCACCTGCGGGCATGCGCAACCGGCTCGCGAACCAACGGCCAAGATAGAGTTCGATCTCGGTGGCTCCAGGCGACAGACGCCAGCCACCCACATTCTGGTTCAGCGCGGCAGCAAGGAGATCCGCCGCCGCGCCCGGCACGGTGCCCGAGCCCGTGATGTACGCCATGAACGCGGGATGACCGGTGTACGTCGTGTGCTCGAACGCCAGCGTGCGCAGCGACGCCATGAGCTCGTCCACCGGCACCGGCTCGTCGGGCACATCGCGTGTCACCTTCGCGCGAACATCGTCGGCCGTGGCGCCCGTTCCAACCGGCATCGAACGAAGTTGCTCCAGCAACTCACCCCAGAGGTCCACCACTTGGCTGCCGAACGCGCGCGCACGACCCGCGTCCCAGGCAAGGTCCGTAACAGGCGCCGGGGACACGGGTCGCATGGTCACTTCGCTGCCTTTGGCGTGTCAGCGGGATTGACGTACGTCATCGCGAATGGACCAGTAGCGTGGACCTGAACCACCGTCGCTCCCTGCGCGAGCGCAAAGTGCGGTTCCTTGGCCGGTGCGGTCACGAATCCGCCGGCCGGCAGTGTGAGCATTCCGTCCTTCGCAAACGTCTTGCCCATGCCGACGTGGAAACTGCCGCTGATCACGGTCACGTGTTCGTCGGTGGGATGCGTGTGCGGGGGAATCTTGTAGCCGTCCGGCATGCGAAGCCGCACGGTGAACAGGTTCGATGAGCTTGGATCGCCCTGCATGACTGCCATCTGCGCGCCCGGCGGGAAAATGGCGGGCGCTGGCCCCCACTTGATCTCGGGCGCAGCGTGAGACTTGGATGCACCCGGCACAAACGCTGTCGTCGTCGCGACCGTGAGCAGCAACGCTGCCGTGGAAATTCCGAAACGCATTTTTTGATGACCTCCAAATGTGTGTCCATCCCATCATCCATCCGGCAAGCCGGTGGATCCGTGATGCACAGGATATTGGAGCAGTGCGAGACCGACTCCGTGGAGGGTACGGTGAAATTCAATTCCTGTACGGGGACCGCATTCCTTCACCGCCTTGGCGGCTCTGGACTCGTCGCTGGCGCCGATAAACCCTGCTCGGCAGCCCACACCGCAATCTGCGCGCGCGATGACACGCCAAGCTTCGCGAGCGTCGACGCGACGTACCCTTCAACGGTGCGTTCGCCAATTCCAAGCACGCGCGCGATGGCGCGGTTGGACTTTCCCTTGGCGATGAGTGCCGCAGTGTCACGCTCGCGCGCGGTAAGCCCGCCATACGCAGCCTTTGCGGCCTGGGCGGCTGTTCGCTCGGGCGGCGGAGGAGCGAGTGCATCCACGCCAGCCTGGAACGACGCCACGAGTGGCTCATCGAGCCCTACCACAAGCTCGGCCGCAATCACCCGCGCAACGTCAAACGAACGTCGCGCCTCGAGACGGCGCCGCTCCCCAAGATGCACAGCGCCCTGTGCGGCCTCGATGCGCCAGAGCATCGGGCGCGCGCCCTGCTTCTGCGCCTCGGCGCGCGCCACCGCGAGGGTCGCGGTCGCCTCATCCCAGCGCTCCAGCATCATCAGGGCTCGCGCTCGGAGCAGTGCGACACCCGGTGTCCTTTCGATGTCGGCACCCCTGATGGTTTCCAGCGCGTCAGCGGGAGAACCCTTCGCCAATGCCAACTCCGCTCGCGCACACGCCATGTACCGCTCACCCAGTGTTCGGCGCGCGCCCATGGGCGCGTCGTCAATTCCCGCCGTCGTTGGCATCAGGCCTTCAGCAGCGTCGAGCACCAACGCAGCCTCCTCGAGCTTCATCGCGCGAGCAAGGGCAATCGCCAGCGGCGCACCGGTCCATCGAGTCCACGTCGCAGATCCAAGTCGCCGAGCGATGGCATGCGCGTCTTCGAGCTGTGCGATGGCGTCAGCAGCGAAGAGGTCGAGCGCAATGTGACCGAGCACTCGGCGCGCACCACACTCCCACTGGAGATGCTCGATCTCCTGCGCAATGGCGCGCGATTCACGCGCCAGTCGGGTCGCCCGCTGATAATCACCGCGCCACGCAAGGCAATCCGCGAGCAGGTACCGTGCAAACGATTCGCCCGCACGCCACCCGATATCCATCGTGAGCCTGATCGCACGCTCCTCGGCAACCTGCTCCGTCGTGTGCACACTCGCACGCGCCGGTCCGGCCGAGGCATGGTAGCTCGGCCCGCACACGAGCAGCACTGAAAGCGCGTTGGCCAAACCGCGCTGGTCGTCGCGCGCCGTAAAGAGCTCGACCGAGCGCTCGTACAACGGCACGGCCACGTCCTGCGCGCCGGCGATGTGATGCGTCATGGCGAGCAGGTCCACCGTTTCGGCAACACCACGCGCATCCGCGGCGCGCTCGAAAATCGCGAGCGCCTCGTCGTGGTACGGAATGCCCGAGTGCGGATCTTCGCGATTGACGAACCAGTTTCCGACGCGGTTCAAGCTGTGTGCAATGAGCGGTGGGTCGCCAATGGCTCGTGCGACATCGAGCGCATCCCGACGATACCGGCCCGCGCGTTCATAGTCTCGCGCCGCCCACAACATTCCGAGCGCGTGCAATGCAGACCACTCGGCGCGGCGATCGTCGTGCGCGCGTGCCGCAGTGAGCGCCGCCGTAAAACTGTCATTCGCCTGCGCAAAGGCACCCAGCGTTTCATACGCGCGCCCGCGACCAACGAGCAACTCCGCGTCAGGGCGCTGCCCGCCATTCTCGGTGGCTACCACCGCGCGCTCGAAATGTTGAAGCGCCTCACGCGGCGCGCTCAGCGCCAGCGCGCGGGACGCCGCTCGCAGTGCGTAGTACCGCGCCTGCTCCCACGCACCAGCCTCGAATGTGTGATACGAGAGCGCGTCCTCGTCCTGCTCGTGCGCGTCTATCCCCTGCTGCAGCGCGGCCGCAATGGCGCGATGTAGTGCCACACGTTCCCGCCCGAGGAGTCGTGTGCGGATGGCCTCGCGCGTGAGCGCATGTCGAAAGGCGAACCGGTCCGCCGATTCTTCCACCACGAGTTGCGCATCGACGAGTTCCTTCACGAGCGACAGTAGCTCCGCTTCGCCGTATTCCGTGAGCGCTTGCAACAGCCCGAAGTCAAAGCGACGGCCAGCGACGGCGGCGATCGACGCGACACTACGCGAGCCCGCGCTGAGACCGGCCAGTCGGCGATCGACAGCTTCGGTCGCCGTCCGCGGCACGTGTGCCTGCTCCAGTGGTCGGGCGCGCCACGCGCCATCGGTGCGCGCGAGATCTCCGGCGACGACGAGCGCCTTGAGCATCTCCTCGATGAAGAACGGATTGCCCTCGGTAAACCCGTGCAGTGCAGCCACGAACGTCGATCCAAGCGCGAGATCGCTGCCGAAAATGGACTGCAGCATCACCAACACATCGGATTGGCCAAGTGCACGCAGGCCGACCTCTGATGCGCATCGTGCGCGATCGAAGTCGGCAAGCAGGCGACTCAACCGCGGTCCCACTTCGTCGCTGCGAAACGTGAGGACGACGGCGATCGATTCCGGGCTGATCCGGCGCGCAAGATGAAGGATCAGGTCGAGCGTCGCGTCGTCGCTCCAGTGCACGTCCTCGATGACGAGCAGGAGCGGCTGTACCCTGCCCAGGGCGTGAACCGCGTCGGTAAACGAGTGGAAGAGCCGACGCCGCTCTTCTTCCGGATCGAGCACCGAGCGTACCGGCGCATCCGTGAAGATCGAGCGCAGCTCCGGAAACAGCGTCACCAACTCGGCACTGGCACGCTCGAAGTAATGAGCGGCAAGTGCAGGTGACTTGGTCGCGGACAGCGCGCGGACCATGTCGAGCACGGGCGCGTAGGGATGAGCACGGTCCGCTTCGAAGCAGGAACCGGTGAGCGTCAGGAAGCCGAGCGTTTGCGCACGCTCCACCACGGCTCGCACGAAACGCGATTTGCCAATCCCTGCCTCGCCCGATACCAGCAGCGTGCTGCCGTGCGCAGAACGCGCGCGGTCAAGCGCGTGAAACCCCGCCGTCAGCGGCGCATCACGACCTATGAGAACGGGACAGACGAGCTGCTCGGCGAGCATGGCGGGAATGATAGTTCAATGAGAGTTCATCGTAGGTGTCGTCCTGTGCGCAGCGAAAGGCCTGCACCATCTGTTTAGACGACATCGCAGGCCGCATCAGGACAACTGTTCGGCTGAAGTGTCTATGGTCCGCTCGAGCAAGGCGAGGGCCTCGTCCGGCGTGAGCGCCGCCGACGCGAGCGCCTTCTCCGCGCTGCCCGGATCCTTGAGCAGGTGTCCTGTCAGCACGGCAACCACGCGTTCGTCGCGACGAATGATGCCCCGCGCCGCGAGCGCGCGAACCCCCGCAACACTCGCGGCGCTCGCCGGCTCGCAACCCACGCCACACTGGTCGATCACCGCCTTCGCCGCGAAGATCTCGTCGTCCGTCACCGATTCCACTACGCCATTGGTTGCCGCAATCGCGCGAACCGCGCGATCCCACGACGCTGGATCGCCAATGCGAATTGCGGTCGCACGCGTTTCGGCACGGACGCTGATGCGCTTCGCGAAATGATCGGCGTACGCTTGCGCAAAGGGCGCCGCACCCGCAGCCTGCACCGCCAACAGTCGCGGAATCCGATCGATCAGCCCCCAGCGGTGCGCCTCGGCAAGCGCTTTCCCGAATGCCGACGTGTTGCCAAGGTTGCCCGCCGGAAGTGCGATCCAGTCGGGGGCATTCCACTCGAGCTGCTGCAGCATTTCGAGCACAATGGTTTTCTGGCCCTCGATGCGGAACGGATTCACCGAGTTCACGAGATAGACGCCAAGCTTGTCGCTCGCGTCGCGCGCCAATCGCAGGCAATCGTCAAAGTCGCCACGGATCTGCAACGTGCGTGCGCCATACGCCACCGTCTGCGCCAACTTGCCCGCGGAGACGTTCCCTTCGGGCACGAAGACGAATGACGGAATGCCTGCCTGCGACGCATACGCGCTGAGCGACGCAGACGTGTTGCCCGTGGACGCACATGCGACTGCGCGCGCGCCGATGCGACGCGCCTGCGTCAGTGCGACCGTCATTCCCCGATCCTTGAACGAACCTGTCGGGTTGTGCCCTTCGTGCTTCAACAACAATCCGTCGACACCCGCAAACTCCGCGACCGCATTGCGCGCAAGAATCGGCGTGTTGCCTTCGGGGTGACTGACAATTTCGTGATCGCTGGCGTCGAGCACGATTTCGCGGAAACGCCAAACGCCAGACCGTTCGAGTGCGTTTACGCACCGCGCGGCTTTCGCCGCACGACCGTCGAACAACGCACGCAGCGCATCACCGCTCGCTGTGGGCTCGTGCTCGACAGCAAGCAGCCCACCGCACACCTGACATGTCGATTGCGCGGTTCGTGTATCGAGTACAGTACCGCAATCAGGACACCGAACGATCACACTTGCCATTTGTCATCCTGAGCGAGCGAGTTGTTGTTGTCATCCCGAGTGAGCGAGTTGTTGTCATCCTGAGCGAGCGTCAGCGAGTCGAAGGATCCGCACCCGCAAAGTTGCCGTTGGCGGTTAAGACACAGCACGCACAATAGTCCCTTCGACATCAATCGTCGTCACGGTCGTCACACACTCTATCCCATTTCGGCCATACGCGGCGAGCATCGCGCCAGCCACCAACTCGGCACCCAACACACTATCGACAACCGCAAACGCCGTCGGCCCCGCACCGGAAATGGAAACTCCAAGCGCTCCAGCATCCATCGCCGCCGCCTTCGCCTCGATGAAACCTGGTATGAGCGACGCACGCGCCGGCTCTGCAATGCGATCGTCGATCGCCCGTCCAAACAATGCCAGATCATCCGTAAAACATGCCGCAACCATCGCCGCAACTTGCGCGAGTTGGTGCGTAACGGTCGACAACTCGACACGAGCCGGCAGCGCGCGACGCGCCATCGCCGTCGATAAGCGCTGCGCCGGATGTGCAAGCACCAGCGTTAGTCCAGTTGGCACCGGAAGACGCACAATATCAATCGGGTCGATCGACCGCACGAGCACGATCCCTCCAACCAGCGCCGGCGCGATGTTGTCGAGATGCCGCCCAGCGACTTTCGCCTCAGCCACCAAACTGCACGCCAGGAGCGCATTCTCGTCGAGCAAGCTCCCGAGCAATGCATTCGCCGCGGCGGCGCCCGCAACCGCAGACGCAGCACTCCCGCCCTGGCCGCCGGACAGCGGAAGCCCCTTTCGCACGGTCAATGCAATACCTGCCTCGTACAACACGGCGCCACGTGCCAACGCTTCATGAAGCACCGCTGCCGCCGCGATCGCCGCCGTGTGCCTCGTCGATGAAGACGGCAAGTCCGGATGACCCGCGTCCAGCACACGAATACCCGCCTCCGTGCACCACTCGGCAAGCACCTCATCACGGGCGCCGGCAATCGCACACCCGAGCACGTCGAGGCCCGGTCCAAGATTGCCGATCCCGCCAGGCGTGGTCGCCAAATAGCGCGCGCCAGTGCTCATGTCGCCGTAAGACGAAGGACGTCGCCGAGCACGCCGGCAGCCGTGACTTCTGTTCCGGCGCCCGGGCCCGATACAACGAGTGGCCGGTCGCGATAACGCGCCGTCGTGAAGACGAAGAGGTTGTCCGTTCCGTCAAGCGAGGCGAGCGCACTCCCAACTGGAACACTCACGAGTCCAACGCGTACGCCGCCGCGCGTCGCGCGCGCACGGTATCGGAGCACCTCACCACGCTCCTTCGCCTCTGCAACGCGTTGTTCCCACTCCGCATCACAGCTCGGAAGCTGCGCGAGGAATTCGTCCGGCGACACATCGCGCAGCCCTTCCGGCACGAGCGATTCGAGGCTCACGTCCTTCATCTCGCCCGTGTAGCCGAGCATGCGCGCGAGAATGATTCCCTTTCGCGCCACATCGAGCCCGCAGAGATCATCGCGCGGATCTGGTTCCGTGTAACCACGCGCCATGGCCTCACGCACTGCGTCCGAGAATTTGCGCCCACGTCCCATTTCACTGAAGAGAAAACCCATGGTGCCGGACGGCGAGCTGTCGACGCTGTCGACGCGATCGCCAGAAGCATGAAGCTGCTGCAACGTATCGATCACCGGCAGCCCGGCACCAACCGTCGCCTCATGCAACACACGACGACCTTTCTCGCGCGCCTCCTGCATGATCTCGCGCGCACCAGCCATCGCGGAAGCGAGTGGCACCTTGTTGGCCAACACGAGATCCATGCCGTGTGTCACTGCACTCGCCAACGCCGGTGCCGTGTCGCCACTCGCAACATCAACCAGCACGGGACGCGTCAACGCATGCGACGCCATGAAGTTCACCGCCTCCAGCGCAGACGCCGCTCGCCCGCCGGGCGCATTCTCCAATGCGCCGCCATTCTGTTTTCTCACCACCAGCGCAGCAAGCTGTCGCCCTGTCATTCCGCGCGGATGGAAGACGTATCCGCTCCGGTCGATGATGCCGACGATATGCATCTTCTTTCCTTTGCGCAGTGGGAGCGCGGCAAACTGCGTCACCAGTTCCTGCGCCACACGCCCCATCCCCAGCAGGATGATGTCCGTCGGCTCGGCGCGACGACTCGCCTTGCCGCCACCCACCTTGTCGAGACGGAAGGCACTGTGCACCGCGCGCACCGCAGCCGCAGCTTCCGTTTCGTCGACGACGAACGAGACGTTGCGTTCCGACGAGCCCTGCGCGATGGCGATGACATTCACGCCCGCGTGCGCAACTGCCCCGAAGATGCGCGCCAGAATTCCAGGCGTCCGCGCCATTCCGGATCCGACGACAGCAACAGTCGTCAATCCCGATCGCACGATGATTTCATCAACCTCACGACGCGCGAGTTCCTCCGCGAATGCGTCGCCAAGCAGCTCGGCAACTTCTGCGGCGCGGTCCGCCGGAATGGTAAAGCAGATCGATTGCTCCGACGACGCCTGCGAAATCATCGAAACTGAAATGTGTGAGTGCGCCAGTGCGCCAAACACTCGCGCCGCGACGCCCGGAACCCCAAGCATGCCCGTGCCGTTTACGGCAACCAGCGCTTGCTTCGACATTCCCGATATGGCGCGCACCGGTGCCCCGCCCGATGTGCGTCCAACGACGATGGTCGTCCCAGCTGCCGACGGATCTGCAAAGGGACGCAAGCGCAACGTCATGCCAATGCGCAGCGGCAGCAGCGTGCGCGGATGCAGGACCTTGGCGCCGTAGTAGGCGAGCTCCGACGCTTCGCGTGCGTCTAGCAACGGAACGACGCGCGCTTCCGGGACGATACGGGGATCTGCCGTCATGCATCCCGGCACGTCCTTCCACAAAATCACTTCACGCGCGTCGAGTGCGCGGGCGAGCACGGCAGCGGTAAGATCAGACCCACCGCGTCCGAGCGTGACGACAGACCCATCACGGCCGGCGCCGATGAATCCTGGCACGACGACAATTTGCGCCGATGCGAAGTGCGGTTCGAGTACCTGACGCGCCGTCGCGTCGGTGCGCTCGAGATCCGGCGCGGCATTCCCATGTCTGCCGTCCGTCTGCACCAACAGTGCGCCGTCGACCACAACGCTCGTCATTCCGCGTTGGTTCAGCATCACGCACACGATCTGTGCGGCGAGTCGCTCGCCGTGCGCGAGGATCGCGTCCGAGAGTGCACCGCTCGCATCTGCGTTCGTCGCCGTGAGTTGCGCGACAAGCTCGTCGCACGCCGCGTTGATTTTAGTGCGCAGTGCATTCCGCGTCGCCGTGGTGGAGGCGTCGCCCAACACGCCGTCGGCAACCGCGAGATGTCGCGCGCGAAGCTCGTCGGCAATCGATCGCGCCGCCGTGGTATCACCCTTGGCCGCGTACTCGATGGCCACGAGCAGGTGGTTCGTCACGCCTTGCAGCGCCGACGTCACAATCACTCGTCGCTGCTCACCCGTCTCCTCGGCAAGCAATGATCCGACGTTCCCGATTGCAGCGGCGTCCGCGAGCGCGGCTCCACCGAACTTGTGTACTACGACGGGCGGTGATGACGGAGGCATGGTGCGTGTTGGTTACAGGCAAAAAAAATCGCGGCCTCGGGAGAGAGGCCGCGTGTCCATCGTCGAGAGCGTTGCTTCTACTCGAACGCGACCGCGGCGCCTCCCGTCGTGGAAGTCGTCGTCGTGGTGCGCGTCGTGGAAGTGTGATCGCTCATCGTCATGCAGACGACCTTCGTCTTTACGCGTCACCAACTCCGCGTTTCGCCGAACTTGGCGATCCACAGACGATCGGCGTCGAGCCCCAGGGCTCGCCACCGGTCGGCAGTCCGGCGAGGTGGCTCGTCCATCGGCTCGTCGGTCAGGCGAAACGTACCCCAATGTATGCCGAGCATCAGGGGAATCCGAGCACCGGCGGTGGGGTCGAGGAGATCGGTAAATGCCTGCACTGCCTCCTCGGGATCGACGTGCACCACGTGCATGAACCAGCGTGGATCGTACGCGCCAATCGGCATCATCACGAAGTCGAACGGGCCGCATCGTGCTCCAATCTGCCCGAATTCCGGATGGTACGCCGTATCGCCGGCGAAATAGGCGCGGCGGTCTGCAGTCTCCAGTGCAAATCCGCACCACAGGCTCTTGTTGCGATCGCCAAGCCGGCGAGCACTGAAGTGACGCGCTGGCGTCGCGGTGATTCCGAGTCCATGGACACGCGTGTGCTGCCACCAATCGAGCTCGATCGTTGTCTGCACGCCCCATCCACGCACGTAGGCAGCGAGACCGAGTGGCATCACCCACGTTGCCTGTGGATGAGCACGCGCGAGCCGCTTGACCGCGGGCTTGTCGAGATGGTCGTAGTGGCTATGCGAAAGCAGCACGACATCGATCGGCGGCAATGCGTCCAGCGAGAGGGCGGGCGGCATGACGCGTTGTGGTCCTGCCCACTGAACGGGAAAGGCGCGCTCGCTGAACACCGGATCTGTCAGGACGTTCAGCCCGCCGATCTGCATCAGTATCGTCGAGTGGCCAATCCATGTAGCAGTGAATTGGCTGCTGGTGGCGCGAGGATACGCGATGAGGGGCGTCGTGGTCTCGAACGAGCCACGCGGCGGTGTTGGCACGCGTGTTTGTTTGCGTCGCTCGCGCGTCCAGCGTATCACGTCGCGGAAACCGCGCGGCTCACTGTCAGGCCAGGGATTTCTGAAGGTGCCGTCCGGCGCTCGGTGTGAGGTTGGGGGCGACACCACCGACGCACTGGGCAGCGTCGTCTCCGTCACGCGTGGAGCGGCCGAGGCGCTGGGTCGAGAAACACTTCGTCGACGTAACACCATCCCCAATCTTCGCCGCGCTGGAAGCTTCGCATTATCGGATGCTTGGTCGCATGGAAGTGCTTGGTGGCGTGCTTGTGCTGCGACTCGTCGCAGCAGCCGACATGTCCACACTGAAGGCACAGCCGGAGATGAACCCACGTTGCGCCCATCGCGAGGCACTCTTCACAACCCTGCGGCGTGTGCGCCGCGACGTTGCGCACGGTGTCGAGGTGCGTGCATTCCAGACTCATGCGTAAAACCTCCGAATTCAGGACGCGTGCCTAGGAACGGTGAACGGTGAACGGTGAACGGTGAACGGTTGTCATCCTTGCGAGCGCAGCGAGTCGAAGGATCTGCACCTAGCCATACTGATCGAGATATTCGAACGCTGCCTAGGTGGTTCCACAAAAGGATAATGTCATCCCGCAGGCGCGGAGCGCCTGTCGGGATCTTGCGCCCTTC
>JBDTMO010000050.1:0-14657 GCA_039934235.1 bacterium
ACTTCGCGCGCACCAGCCGCGACACCGAATCCAACAGCGAGGCCGAGCGTCAACGCAGTCCCGGCACCGACGAGTGGCAGAAAAGCGACGAGCGGAAGCGCACACACCGCTACGGCCGCGCCGGCGATGATTGGTGCGATAGCGGATTGAACAGCATCTACGTAGCGGAGACGGCGTGTCACAAAGCTCTTCGCCTGCGAATAGGCGAGGGTCGCCAGCACGACGGAAACCGCAAAACTCAGAATGAACAGCATGGGAACCTCGTCCTTTTCGGGGTGCGGTGATCAGTACGTTACGTGTAACACGTTGGTTTCGACACGACCTTCACAATGCTGGCTCGCCGCCACGCACCTGCGTTAACTTTTGCCGATCTCAACTGCGCTGGACGGCATGATAACGCTTCGCGTAACCCGCCACGACCGCAACGAGCTGCTACTCGCCGAGTGCCAGAGCGACGTCATTCCCGCACGCGGTGAAGTGCTGCAACTCGACACAACTGAAGGCGACGGCACCATGAACCGCCCGAGCACCATGTGGCGAATCATCGCCGTGACGATGCACGTTCCGTCATTGCATTCTTCTGCGCCCAGCGACGGCAAACCACTACGCGTGCGCACCGTTGAAGTGAGCGTGCTCGCCGATGTCTCGCTACTCCCTGCCCTGCAGGAGGCGGCAGAGTTGGTCCTCGCGGAATCGCGCTTGTGACCAATGACTGAAACTCGCCGCTCGCTCGCGCAGTTTCCCTGCTAGTTTGACGTCGTGACTCGTACACCCGCTCCGCTTGCGCGCCCCCGAGAGGGCATCGATCGCCCGCTCCGCGCATCGGGTGATATCGACCGCGTGTCCTACGCGCTGCCCGAGCATCTGGCCGAATGGGAACTTCCTCCCGGCTGGAACTGGGGATCTGAAGGGCTGTGGCATCAGTATCGTCACCTTCAGGAAGTCATCGACGCATTGGGACGCTCGCTCTCGCTGGTAACTGCACCAATTCCAGGGCACGCGGTCTGGCTCGAGGCGGAGGCACGCGCGCTCGCGCACCGCAACCATCCTGCGGTGCCGACCACATACCATTACTGGACGTCGTACGCCGAAAGCCATCGCGGACCCGGGTATTTGCGCCGGTGGATCGCTGGAGAGACGGTCGGTGCGCGACTGTCGCGAGCTGGTACCGAAGACGTACCCACCGTACTTCGCGTCATGCGAGAGATCGGCTCGACGCTCTCCTACCTGCACGACGCCGGGAGTGTCCATGGCGCAGTTGGCGTGCATAATGTGTGGACCACGCCAATGGGTCGCCTCTGGCTACTCGGCTGGCAGTGGGCGGTGCCGCTCTCTGTCATCCCCGACGGTCTCTCGCCCGACGTCGCGGGGATGCCGCTGCCGCCCGAGTGGGATCGCGGCTGGCATCCAACGCCAATGACCGATCAGTGGCAGCTCGGCGCCCTGTGCTTCCAGTCGCTCACCGGCGAGCCACCACCGGGAGACGATATTCCGCCCGTTTCGCTCGTGCGTCCGGACGTGCCGCCGTCGGTCTCGCAGGTGATCGACCGCGCGCTGCAGTGCGATCCCGCCAATCGTTACAGCTCGGTGGGTGCCATGGTGCGTGCGATGGATCGTGTGCTCGGCAGCCGTACCGTGCTCACGCTCAGCGGAGAAACCACGGCTGCGTCCCGCGAGTCGCCAGAGGTGAGGTTACGGTGGGCGCTTGCAGATGATTACGAAGTGCTTGCTCCGCTCGGCGCCGGGACATTCGGCTCGGTGTGGCGCGTCCGCGACTTGTCGCTCGGCCGCGAGGTTGCGCTGAAGTTGCTGCACCAACATGTCGCGCGAGACGAACGTGCGGTCGGTCGCTTTAGACGAGAGGCCCGTCTTGCCGCGCAGCTTGCGCATCCCGCCATCGTTCCGATCTATGATTGGGACAGTCGCGGAGACGTGGCGTGGTATACGATGGAACTGGCAGAAGGCGGTTCCGTGGCTGACCTGGTGGCTCGTGCTGGCGCGCGGTCCCTGGCGGAAGTCGCGCCGCAAATCGACAGCGTGCTGAGCGGACTCGCTGCCGCGCATGCAGTCGGCATTCTGCATCGCGACCTCAAGCCCGAGAACATTCTCATCGATCGTTATCGCCGCTGGCGCATCGCTGACTTCGGCATCGCCAACCCCGCCGGCGAAGAGACGACGGGAGCATCCGGCACGCCCGCCTTCTCGCCGCCAGAGCAGCTGCTCGGCGAGCCGCAGGAGGCTGCGGCAGATTGTTTCTCGCTTGCAGCCATTGCGGCATTCGTGCTGACAGGCGCGCCGCCGTTTGGCGAGAGCGACAGCAAGGTGATCCTCGCGCGCGCACTTGCCGGTCAACTCGACGTCTCGCGCTACGCCCCGGAAATTGCTGAGTGGTTGCAGCGCGGTCTCGCGCCGTCCGCAGACGATCGGTTCCCGGACGCGACCGCGATGCAGGAACAGTGGCGAATTGCAGCAGGCGCGGTGCTCGAGCGCGAGCGGCGCGTCCCATGGTGGAAGCGCCTGTTCGGCAGCGAAGAAGGAATCGAAGGATGGTGGCGCGAAGAGGGCATGGAATCGAACTGAGGTGAACCGTGAACGGTGAACGGTGAACCGTTTGCAGCTGGGCTCGGGCTCGAACTCAGGCTCCCGCCTCACTTCACCGTTCACCGTTCACCGTTCACCGTTCACCCGCAAAATGTTCGCTTCCGTCAATCCATTTTCGGGCCATACGCTCGCACAGTTTCCTGAGCTCACTGTCGCTGAGCTAGACGCGCGGCTCGCACGTGCGGCGGACGCGGCCACGCGTTGGCGATTCACCGCGATCGAAGAACGAGTCGCCGTCCTCACCCGACTCGGCAAGCTTCTCGAGTCTGACAAGGAACGACTCGGCCGCATGATGACGCTGGAAATGGGCAAGCCCATTCGCGCGGCCGTCGAAGAAGCGGCGAAATGTGCGATGGCTTGCCGCTTCTATGCGGAGCACGGACCGGGGTTCATCGCTGACGAAGCAGTCGTCGACAAGGATCATCACTCGTTTGTCGCCTACGAGCCGCTCGGCGTCGTGCTCGCCGTGATGCCGTGGAATTTTCCGTTCTGGCAGGTGGTGCGTTTTCTGGCGCCCGCATTGGTCGCCGGGAACGTTGGCCTGCTGAAGCACGCGTCCAACGTGCCGCAGTGCGCACTGGAATTGGAGTCGCTCGTGCTTCGCGCCGGCGCGCCGGAAGGGGTTTTTCAAACCCTGCTTGTCGGCAGTGCGACGGTGGCCAGCATCATCGCGGATCCGCGGGTCGCCGGCGTCACGCTTACTGGCAGCGAGGGAGCGGGGCGCAGTGTCGCGCGGGCCGCTGGTCAATCGCTCAAGAAAGTGGTGCTCGAACTGGGCGGCAGCGACCCCTTTATCGTGATGCCGAGCGCCGATCTGCCACTTGCGATTGAGACGGCTGTAAAGGCGCGCACGATCAACAATGGTCAGAGTTGCATCGCAGCGAAGCGATTCATCGTGCACCACGATATCGCCGCCCAATTCGTCGATGGCTTCGCAAAGGGAATGCAAGCGCTCCGCGCCGGCGATCCGCTCGATCCCTCAACGCAACTTGGACCGCTTGCCACGGTACAGCTCGCGAGTGAACTCGAGTCGCAGGTCACCAAGTCCGTGGAGATGGGCGCGCGACTCGTTTGCGGAGGTCGTCGTGACAATCCCAACTCGGCCGTCTTTCCGGCAACCGTGCTCGCGGACATTCCCCCCGATGCGCCAGCCTACAAGGATGAGCTTTTCGGACCGGTGGGCTGCGTGTTTGTTGCGCGTGATCCTGCCGACGCAATTCGCATCGCGAATGACACGCGATTCGGCCTTGCCGCCAGTGCGTGGACTAACGACACTGCGGAACAGGTTCGCTTCGCCCGTGACATTGTCGCCGGCAGCGTGTTCGTGAACGATATGGTGGTGTCGGATCCGCGCTTCCCTTTCGGCGGCGTCAAGTCGTCAGGGCATGGTCGCGAGCTGAGCGCCATCGGCTTACGTGAATTCACGAACGTGAAGACGGTGCGAATCCGTGAGGCGCCTGGGGCGCACGATGGGATTACAGAGTAGCACCGCGCTAGGACGGATCGCTCGCTGTTCCGCCTTAGAGAGTATGCGTCGCGACTCGCAGGTCGACACGAACGGTTGTGCCCTTCTCGAGTTCACTTTCGATTGACACGTCACCGCCCCAGCTCTCGACCATGCGGCGCGTAATCGCGAGTCCGAGCCCGCTGCCACTTGTCCGCGTCGAAAAGTGCGGCTCGAAAATCTTCGGGAGGACGTGCTCGGCGATTCCATTGCCATCATCGGCGACTTCGATTCGTGCCCGCTGAGCCCCATCGTCGTGCGTTGTGCGGCACACGGTGGCCGTCACGGTGCGCGCATCCGCCAGGCGTGCGTTCTCGAAAAGATTGAGCAGCACTTCGCGCAATTCATCTGGACGCGCGAGCGCCGGTGGCACGTCGCCCTGAACGCGACAGCCCCATGCGATGTGCCCTTCCCCCAACGTTTCCAGCGCGACAACATCTTGCACGATCGCCACGACGTCCGTGGCAATGGCCGGCTTGCGTTCCTCCGGGGCGCCACCGTAACGACTGAACGCGCGCGCGATTTCATCGAGGCGATCGATCTCCGTAAGGATGCGCGAGACGTTCTGCTCGAGCACCGTGTCGAAATCCGGCCGCCCAAATGCGCGACGAAGATGTTGGACGCCAAGACGTATCGGCGTAAGCGGGTTCTTGATCTCGTGCGCAACCTGTCGCGCCATCTCGCCCCAGGCGAGCACGCGTTGCGCGCGCGCGAGTTCGGTCACGTCGTCCAGTGTGAGGACGGCGCCCCCGCGTTCGAGCCGCGTGAGCTGCCCCCTCAGCGTACGTCCACTGCGCTCGATCTCGAATCCGTCTGCCTGCTGGCCGTGTTGCAGGAAACCCGCAACGCGGGCCGTAATCGCCGGCACCCGCAACTCACTCACTCGCTCGCCGGGCCCTGGCACTGCGCCAAGCATCGCGTCCGACCTTGGGTTCGCGAGGATGACCCGGCCCGTCTCGTCCACCGCGATAACACCACTGGCAACCGTGCGCAAAACCGCATCGGTGCGGCGCTGGGCTTCCACCAATGCGGTTCTGCTTTCTCCCAGATCATGCGCCATCGCGCGGAATGCACTGAACACCGGGAGAAATTCGCTCACGGCGTTCGCGTCCAGAGGCAGCACGTTCTCGCCGCGAGCGACGGCACGGGCCGCTTCGCGCAATGACCCGATCGGTCGTGCGAGTTGTCGCGCAGCGATCGCGCTCAACCACAGCGCAGCCGCAGCGCCCAGCGCGGTCGCGAACAGCACCAGCACGCCGAGATCGCGCCGCCGACGTTCGAGACGCTCGTCATCCACACGCGCCGGCGCGGCGAGTACGATCGATCCGTGCGAACCCGGCATCACCCGGTAGCCGAGCATCCCGGTCGCTCGTCCGAGCGGTTCGGCCATCGTGGCGCTGACTTCTTCGGCCGGATTGATCGCGAGGGCTACGGCAGGGCGAAGGAGGTATCCCATTGGGGCGAGGTCCGCGAACGTCGAATCGCTTGCCGACACGAGGACGCCCGACCGGTACAACAACAGCTTGGTATCGAGTCGAATGGCCTCCGCATGCAGCACGTTCGCCTGTGTGGGGTCGCCGGCGAATGCACGCATCGTCTCCGTGACCAGCAGCCGCCGAGAGGCTTCCGCGTCGTCAACGAGTTGATGCCACGACCAGAACGCAAACGCCGCCGCCGGCACGAGGAAAAACAGAAACAGCGCGATGGAGAGCCGCGCGCGATAGCTGCGAATATTCCGGCGCTGCAGTCGCAACCACCGGCCGACTCGCCCGTCAGCGAGCGCTCCCACCAGCCAGACAAGGGCCACCACACCCAGATCAACCAGCACCAACAGGCCGCCTCGAGGAATGAGCGTGTCGAGTCCGCGCAGATCCACCTCGACGTGCGCGCGCGATGGCCCATTGTGCCCCACCACCGGCCAGTCACCATGCAATTCGGTGTCGACGCGGCGCCAACGAATCGAATCGCGCCGTGACAGCGAATCGCCAATGAGTTGCACGGAGTACAACGGCTCATTGCTCGCCGTCGCCGCAAGCCCATACCATCGCGCATACGCGTCGCCGCCGATGAGCCGAGTTCTCGGAGCAACGACAATTGTGACGGCGCCGCCAATCATCGGAACAGCGATAACGCGAACACCGTACGCGCCCGCGCTGGTCGTCAGCTCAACGATACGCTCTTGCCCCTGCGCGACTGCGGCAACCATGCCGACCGTATCGAACGCCGCATTGAACGGCGCCGATCCGAACGCGGCGAGCAGCTGAGAACCCTGCCACGCCATCAGGGCGACGGGATACCCGGACGACGACAGATCCGATGTCACATAGCGCTCGAGCAACTCCTGCTGCGTTCGTGGCAGCACCTTGCCCTGCAGCCGCGCCGCAAGACGCCCGCCAAGCGTGACCGCGTACGCATCTGGCGCGGAGAGACTGCGCACGTCGCTCTCGGCCTTCTGCACGCGGCCGCGCGATGCACTGCCCCATACAACCGTCGTCGCGGCGAGCCCCGCCACGGTCGCACACGAGAGGAGCGACCGACGTGACGGTCGCGCCAGGACCAGCGCTGCAACAGCCAGTGCCCAGAGGACGGTGTACCACTGCGGCCACTGACCCGGCGCTTGCCACACGATCGGCGCGAGAATGGCCGCGAGCAACGCAACCACGGTTCCGCCCCACCCCGGCACTCCCCGCTGGCCGCCAAGCGCGCGACGACCTGCCCAGCTCGCGAGCACGAGCAACGCTGTCGCCGCCAAGCAGAGGGGAACGTTCCAGATGAGCCAGAGGGCGAAGCTCGCCCCTTCGGCAGGCGGCCTGATTCCGCGCGCCAGGGCGCGCACTGCGAACGGCCCCGTGGCGATCGTGAGTGCAGCAACCGTGACCGCGAGCGAGCGCGGCATCCGGTCGGCGATGCGGCGTTTGGCAAGGAGCACCAGCAACAACACCGTGGCCGACGTGAGCCCGAGCGCGGCCGCGTTGGCTGTATACGCACGACCGGCGTCGAGGAAATAGACAGATGCATCGAACAACCGTGAGCGCGCTGAAAACTCGCTAAGACGGAGGACCGCGAGACACCGCAGCACGACGACGGCACCGCCGACGACCGACAGCACGCCGCCGGCGCGCCGCGCGACAGCCACGAGGAACGCCACGAGCGCCAGGAGCAGCGCGACTCCCGCGCGGACGCGCGCCCGCTCCAACAAGCGGAAGCGCACCTCCTCTTCGGACGGCACGAGTGCCCGCGCGAGGAAGAGCGCGCGGCTGCCATCGACATAAAGCAACTCGTCGGCGCGCGCGCTGTCCGCCGGCGGCACAATCGAGAAGCCCTCAGCCACTTCACCGCTCGCAAGCCGCTGGGCCAAGCCTCGAGTGAGGTGATCCGCTGGCGAGTACGCGTACAACAGCGAGGCGGCAACGGTTCGAACAGGCCCGCTATCATCCACCACGTAGATCGTCAACCCGAAAGGCGTTTGGACCACGCCGCTCGGCGCTCCAAGCTGTCGTGGGTCCGCGTGCAGCGTACCGACCCACGCGCGCAGGGAATCGCCCTGGAACACAAGGGTAGCGCGATGGATCACGTCCTTGGTGGCGTGTTCGAGGTATTCCTTGGCGGCAGCCTGCTCTGTGGGGGCCGCCCGCGCGCGGCGCGCTATTCCGCGAAGGTCCCGTAGCTCCTCGTCGACGCGGGCCTTCAGGCGCACCCGCTGGGCCGCGGCTTCCGCACTGCCGACTTCGGCCGGATGGCGCGTAAACCGCCCAAATCGCCATTGCGCTCGGCCACCCACTGCGCACACCACCACAAGCGCGCCAAGAGCCGCCATGAAGGTGACTCGGCCGGTGGTGGGCGCGTAGCCGTACAGCGCCACCGCACCAGCAGCCGTAGCAATCATGCAGACGGCGAGATAACCTACTCGCGGCTCGGCGAGCCAACCGCTCGCCGCAAGGAGTGCGATGGCGATGGCTGCCGGCGCGAGCAGCGCGCGCGCACCCGCAGTCGGCAGGAACCGTTTCTCTGTGTCGATCAGAATGACTTACTCCGCGCCCGCGACGTCCGAAGCTCCGGCGTCAGCTACGCTTCTACCGCGTCGCATCAAGGAAATGCGCCCCGACGAAATCGGCGCCACGCTCGCGCGTGACGCACGGCTGATCGTGCCAGTGGGGACCTGCGAGCAGCATGGTCGCCACCTGCCGCTGGGCGCGGACACGCTCATCGTGGAGCACCTATGTGACGACTTGTCGGCAGAGTTCCAGATTCTCCGCGCGCCGACGATCGAGTATGGCGTCAACGTGGCCACTGAACGTGGCTTTCCCGGCAATGCGTCGGTTCGCAAGAAAACGCTGCACCGCATGCTCAATGATTTGCTCGACACATGGGAATCCACCGGGGTGAAGGAATTCATTCTACTCACGGCGCACGAACATGATCCGCATCAGGAAGCCATGGCCACGGTGATTACGACGAAGGCCAGGGTGCGTGTCGTGGATATCTTCGCGGTGGACCTGCAGCAATTTCTCGAGGGGCAGTCCGAGCCGATGCACGGCGATGAGGTCGATACCTCCCTGCTGCTGTACCTCGCGCCGCACCTGGTTCGCATGGAGCTCGCCGAGGACTATATGATGTCGCGCGAGGAGCTTCGGCGATACCGTCGCGGGTGGCTTCGCGTTCCGCAGCAAAGCTCGGGTTCGATCGGCCGGCCGACTTTTGCAACCGCGGTCAAGGGTGCCGCGATCTACGCGCACATCCGCGAAAAGGTGCGCGCAAAGGTGTTCGTAGCGCCCGGCCCGGACGATACCGCTTGACGATGCGCGCAGCATGACCGCCGCCGCCGTTCGGCAGTCGGGCCCGTAGCGAATTGAAACATCCATTTTGACCCTCCGTAGTGCCCGCTGACCCAACACACAGGAATTTCCCTCCGATGCGTACTTTGGTGTTCGCGCTCGCCGTTGCCACCGTGGTTGCCCCAGTTGCAGGGGCGCAAGGTGCAACGACTCCAATTAGCGCCAAGCTCACGCTGGACGACGCGATCACGCTCGCCCGGCGGAATAACCCCGTGTACCTCTCGCAGTCCAGCGCACGCCGGACGGCTGATGCCGCAATTCGCAGCGCAAGAGGCGCCTTGCTGCCGTCAGCTGACGCCTCATTCAGCAGCCGCTACCAGCAAGCCGGCCAACAGGTTTTCAGCGGCCAATCGTTCAGCAACAGTTCGGCGACGCTTCAGTCCGGCTACAACGTCGGGCTGAACTATCGCCTGAACAAAAGCACGTTCCTTACGCCACGGGCGGCAATTGCCAACCGGGATGCTGTCGAGGCCGACATCACCGGCTCCGCGGAGTCGCTCCGGTCGACGGTCACGCAGCAATACCTCAGCGTGCTTCAGGCGAAGGCTCGTTCCGCGCTTCAGGACACGCTTGTCCTGACAGCGCAAGGCCAGCTGGATCTCGCCAAGGCAAAGGTTGCGGTCGGCTCCGGTACGTCGCTCGACATCCGCCGCGCCGAAGTCGCGCTTGGACAATCCCAGGTTGCTCTCCTGCGCGAGCGCAACAATGTGGAGATCGAAAAGCTTCGCTTGTACCAGCAGATGGGCGTCGCTCAACCGGACAGCGTCGAACTGGTCACCGATTTTCCCATCGTCACGCCCAATTTCAATCTGGGTGCGCTGCTCGACGATGCGCGGCGGCAGAATCCCGCCATCGTCGCACTGCGTGCGCGTGACCGGTCTGCGGACCTGAACGTGCAGGTTGCCAAGTCCGCGTACACGCCGACGCTCTCTCTGAGCACCGGCCTGGGCGGCAATTCATACCAGTACACCAATAGCGACTACCTCGTTGGCATCGCACAGTCACAAGTGCTCGGCGCCCAGATTGGCTGCTTTCAGCAGGACTCCATTCGCACCCGAGTCGGCTTGCCAAGCGCAGGCTGCAACGGCACGCGGTACCAGTTCACGCAGGCGCAGGCAGACGCGATTCGCTCGCAGAATAGTCAATTCCCGTTCAGCTTTCAGCGTTCTCCGCTTGCGCTGAATGCGTCGCTCTCAATCCCCCTCTTTGACAACTTTGGCCGCGAAGAGCGTGTGCAACGGGCACAGGTAGACAAGGAGGACGCCGTCTATAATGTCAAGGCGAAGGATCTGGCCCTGACTGCCGACGTCACGCAGGCCTATCGCACGCTCCAGACGTCAATTCAGACGGTGGCGCTGCAGGAGCAGAACGCATTGAAGGCCAAGGAAGAGCTTTCCTTCGCCGAAGAGCGGTACAAGGTTGGAGCGTCGACGTTCCTCGACGTCGTCACGTCGCGAGGCAGCTACGAACAGGCATTGATCGACCGCGTGAATGCGGTTTACGACTACCACAAGGCCTTTGCCGCGCTGGAAAACGCGGTTGGGCATCCTCTCCGCTAGAGTCACCCCACCGAGAATCCAATTATGAGCAAGCGCGTGAAATTTTCAGTGTTCGGCGGGGTGATCCTCGTCCTGGTGGCGGTTGGTGCGCTGACCGCCATGAAACGACGTGACAAGGCGACGGAAGTCCGCATCGAGCAAGTGCAGGCCCGTGACCTGGTCGCCTCCGTCACCGCCAGCGGTCAGGTTCGCCCGCAGACCAAGGTGGATCTGAGCTCCGACATCTCAGGCAAAATCGTCAAGCTCGCCGTAAAGGAAGGCCAGATGGTCACCAAGGGCCAATTCCTGCTCCAAATCGACGCCCAGCAGGCGCAGGCGGCCGTTGAGCGCATGCAGGCGTCCGTGGCGTCGGCCCGCGCGCAGCTGGCGCAGGCGAATGCGAACATGTCGCAGGCCCAGGCAAGCTACGATCGCATGGCAAAAATGAAGAAGTCGAATCCGCTGCTCATCGCCGATGAGCAGATGGAGCAGCTCCGCACCACAGTGGACGTCAACAAGGCGCAATACGACGCATCCAAGCACTCCGTCGACCAGTCCAGCGCCCTCCTGCGCGACGCACAGAGCGCGCTCGGCAAGACGTCGATTTACGCGCCAATGTCCGGCCGCGTTACCCGCCTTGTCGTCGAAAATGGCGAGACAGCCATCCAGGGCACGATGAACAAGGACGCTGCGACGTTGCTGACCATCGCAGACATGAGTGTTCTGGAGACCAAGGTCAAGGTCGACGAAACCGACGTCGCACGAATCTCCCTCGGCGATTCGGCGGTCATTCAGATCGACGCATTTCCGGATACGACCTTCATTGGGCGCGTCACGAAGATCTCGAACAGCGCCGTGAAGAGCGCGACCGCGAGTTCCGGCACCGACCAGGCTGTGGATTACGAAGTCACCATCCAGCTCGTCAACACGCCTGCGGAAACGCGTCCCGACTTTTCCGCCACGGCAAAAATCATCACCGATACCCGGAAACAGGCGCTTTCAATTCCGATTATCGCGTTGACCGTTCGCGAGAACGAGTCGCTCACCAAGGGTGACACGGCGGTAGGCTTGGGGAAGGCCCGCCCGAAGAAAGAAGTTGGCAAGAAGGACGTGGAAGGGGTCTTCGTAGTAGGTTCCGACAACAAAGTGACGTTCCGGCCCGTAAAGGTAGGGATCGCTGGCGAGAAGCACTTCGAGGTGCTCAGTGGCCTCAAGTCGGGCGACAAGATCGTCGCCGGCACCTATCAAGCGATCCGCGAGCTCAAGGATGGCGCGGTCGTTCGCGAAACGAAGGTTGACCCCAAGAAGCCGGCAACGGCGACCAAATCGTGAGCCACGAAACATTGGAAGCGCCGCTTGGCATGACCGCCGAGCGGCAGGCGGTGGTCGCAGCACAGGGCGCCGCCCCGGACAAGGAATGGGTCATCGTCACGCGCGGCATCAAGCGTGAATACGACATGGGTGGCGAAATCGTGCGCGCGTTGCGCGGCGTCGATCTCGCCATTCAGCGCAATGAATATGTCGCCATCATGGGACCGTCGGGTTCGGGCAAGTCCACGTTGATGAACGTCATCGGTTGCCTCGACACGCCGAACGCCGGTGAATACTGGTTGAACGGCACGCAGGTGTCGAAGATGAGCGACGACGCACTCGCTCGCGTGCGGAACAAGGAGATTGGTTTCGTCTTCCAGACGTTCAACCTCCTGCCTCGCGCCACGGCGCTGCACAACGTCGAACTGCCATTGGTTTACGCTGGTGTGTCATCTGAAGAGCGTAAACGCCGCGCGAAGGAAGCACTCGAGCGAGTGCAGCTCGGCGCACGCATGGATCACCGCCCCAATGAACTGTCGGGCGGACAGCGCCAGCGTGTCGCGATCGCTCGTGCGCTGGTGAACAACCCGTCAATCCTCCTCGCTGACGAGCCGACCGGTAACCTCGACTCGAACACCTCCGAGGAAATCATGCGCGTGTTCGAAAGCCTGGCCGAACAGGGCCAGACGGTCATCATGGTGACGCACGAGCCGGACATCGCGGCGCATGCGCGCCGGATCGTGGTATTGCGCGACGGCCTCGTGTCGAGCGACGATCGACGGTCGTCGTTCGTGGAGAAACTCGGGATCCCCGCGCCGGTGCTGTAGCGGTCGAAGGCAGAATTCTGTAGCGTTCGTCTTCCGAGCGCAGCGAAGGACCTGCTTTCGCATCAAGAAGCAGGTCCTTCTCCGTACTCGGGACGACATCATGTCCTACCAGAGGCTCCACCGTTGCCGTTTCTCGAGGCTGTCCGACTCGCCCTCCAAACCATCTGGGTGCAAAAGCTGAAAAGCTTCTTCACCCTGCTCGGCGTGATGATTGGGGTCACGTTCCTCATTGCCGTGGTGTCGATCGTCGGAGGAATGAACCGCTACATGAGCGACGAGCTCGTCGGGAAGATCATGGCGATCAACTCGTTCGAACTGCGCCAGCGGCCCAGCATCAACATTGGTGACAATTCCGAAGAGCACCGCAGAGAGCTGAGACGTCGTCCGCCGATCCGCGAAGAGGACGTTCCGGCCGTGGCAGCCATCCTACCCGCCGACGTACGGTGGGCCGCGGTGGGAATTGGCAGCTTGCCGGCCGAGTCGAAGTACCAGATGCGACCGAAATCCGTTCGCGTGTTCGCCGTGACGAGCGACTACTTCGACATCAAGCGCATGGCGCCTGTGAAGGGACGCCTATTCAGCCAGCAGGAGTACACGCATGGCAGCAATTCCATCGTCATCGGCCAAGACGTTGCGACGTACTACTTCGCTGGGCTGGAGCCCATCGGACGCGAGCTGCTCGTAAAGGGACTGCCGTACATGGTCGTCGGCGTGATGGAGCCTCAAGGCAGCGCTTTCGGGCAGTCGTTCGACCAGTTCATCATTGCGCCGCACACATCGCCCCTCAATCGTTTGGTCAACCTGCATGGCGTGATCAACTCGATGATCATCCAGTCACCGAGCGCCACCGGCATGACGGCGACGATGGAAAACGTCCGCGAACTCATGCGCGTGCGTCGTCACCTGCGGCCGAACCAGCAGGACAACTTCGAGCTGCAAACGTCGGAGTCCGCGCGCGCGTTCTGGAACAAGATCAAGGGGTATCTCGTCATGGCTGGCGTCGCACTTCCTGCCATCGGACTGATTGTCGGCGCCATCGTGATCATGAACATCATGCTGGTGGCAGTCGCAGAGCGCACGCGCGAGATCGGCATCCGAAAGGCACTCGGTGCGAAGCGGCGCGATATCATGTCGCAATTCCTCGTCGAGAGCGCGACGTTGAGCACGGTCGGCGCAGCACTTGGCGTGGCGACCGGATTTGCGTTTGCGAAATTGATCGCTGCACTCAGTCCGCTTCCTGCCGCAGTGGAGCTCTGGTCCGTGTTCGTTGGCATCTCGATCGGCGCCGGCGTGGGCATCATCGCCGGCGTATATCCCGCCAGCCGAGCTTCGCGGCTCGATCCCATTGACGCACTGAGGCAGGAGTAACATGTCCGCAATGTCGCTCATCTCCCAGCGCGTCTTTGGCATGAAGGAGGGCGTGACCATCGCCCTCGATTCGATTCGGGCCAACAAGGTGCGAGCGGGTCTCACCATTCTCGGCATCGCGGTTGGCGTGTTCGTCGTCGTCGTCATCTCGGCGGCCATTCACGGCATCAACGACAGCGTAGCGAAGGACTTCGAGAGTGCGGGTCCGACGACATTCTCGCTATCGCGGTATCCGATCACTTTCGAGAATTGCGACGGCACCGACGCGACGTGCAAGTGGCGCCACAATCCGCCGCTTTCGCTCGCCGATGTAGCGGCGATGGACCAGCTGCCCAGTGTGCGCACATCAGGAGCACAGGTGCAGACGCAACTCAATGTTTCGTACCGCGACAAGCGAATTTCCGCCGCAACAGTCGTCGGATTCACCGGCAATTGGCAGCAGATCGACGGCGGTGGCGATCTCTATCCCGGCCGCAACTTCACGGCGGCCGAGGCAGCTGCCGGCGATCGTGTGGTCATCGTGAACGAGGAGATGGCGAAGCAGCTGTTCGGCGAGTCCGATCCGGTCGACAAGACGATCAACATTGGCAGCGAGCCATTTCTCGTCCTTGGCCTGTACCACTACAAGGCCAGCTTTCTCGGCGGCGGCGACAGTCCCAAGGCGATTGTGCCC
>JBDTMO010000051.1:0-14621 GCA_039934235.1 bacterium
GGTCGTCGCGCTGACGCAGCTGCAGGAGCGCGGCGTGAAGTACACCAAGATCGCGTAAACGCTTGTGAGGTTCCAACACGAGGGCCGCTCCACGTGAGCGGCTCTCGTGTATTCGCCGACGCGTCGCATGACTGTTGCGCGGGTGAAGTGCAGGTCCTTCGCGTCGCTCAGGACGACAGCGTATAATAGGCATCATGCGACCACTCGGATCGATACTGATGATCGGCGGAGCCGCCGTCGGCGCGATGGTTGCCGTCGCAATGCTCGGCGGCATCCACGTCGCGAATGTTCCTCTCATCGTCGCCATCGGCCTGGGCAAGCTTACGCTGCTGACTTCAGGCGGACTCATGGCCGCAGGAGCGGTCTGCAATCGACTCGCCCTGAGAAAAGAACAACGCGAATTATTGGATCGGGCCAGCGAAGACCAGCCGCCACAATTGCGCTGACGCGCCTAGACGTTATATGCGTCGAGGCACATGGCCACGAACTTGTCGTACGCCTCAACGCGCTTCTGCACGTCACCAGATATCCGCGGCGCTCGCTCGAACAGGTGCTTCACCGACAGCACCATGCTCTCGCGCGACACATTGTGATGCAGCGACTCGGCAGCCACGCGCGCGGCGGCGAAGCGCATTCGCTGCTCGCCGTCCGTTACACGCGCCGATGCGTACGCACCAATCGCAAGCGCGACCTCGGTCCGCGATTGCGCTGAAAGCTCGAATTCACTCGACACATAGGAAGACGTCATCAACCAGCCTCGTGATTGGATCCGCATCCGCTCGATTGGGTCACCGCACGTCCGGCAACCCTGCGCGGGCTTTCAGGCGCGAAAACCTGCGCACGGAACGACATCGCACTAGGGGATCGACGGATGCACCGACATCCAGATCAGCATATCTCGCGCCGAATCGGGTGGCACAGATCGGTTGAACGAGTTACTGTCTTGTCTTCTCGCGCCTCGTCCACTCGCACAGACGTCATCGGACGCGGTGGCGGAGAGTCCCGCGCCGGAGCTTCACATGGCTGACAACAAGCCGCCCGATGACGGTCTACCGCACTCCGGATTCTCCCCAGAGCTCACGCGCGACATCGGTCTCGCCCTCAGCGATTATCTGCGTTCGTCCGAGCCCGCCGCAAACGCAGAGCTCCAGACGCTCACGAATCGCGTATGCGCCGAGGCCAAGGCGCTCGGCCTGCCGCCCGAAAAGATGTTGATCGAAATCAAGCGTCTGTTCGAGCGGCTTCCGTCCCACGATGTTCCGCACACCGAACGCCGCCAGAAAACGTTCGAACGGTTCATCACCGGATGCATCGAGTCGTACTTCGGCGCAGACGAACCCGACTGAAGGATCAGGCCGCGCCGCGCTTCCGCTCCGGAGTTCCGGGGCGAATGAGCACGACACCATGTCCCAGCGCGCCGGCGCTTCCGCCCATTTCGCCCAGATCGCCCGCGTGATAGGCCTCTTCACCATGCTCGCTCGAGTCGAGGCCAATGACCTCGGACGCAATGGAGCTGCGCACCTTCATCACCGCCTGCATCGCGAAGAGAATTCCCGTCGTGAGGGTGCCCGAGAGCACCATCGTTACGAGCACGGCAAGCGCCTGCACGGCGACCTGATGAAATCCGCCGCCGTTGAATAGCCCGTCGGCGCCCGCGGGATTCACGGCCTTGCTGGCGAACACACCAGTGAGCAGCGCGCCAACGATACCGGCCACGCCATGGCAGGCGAACACGTCGAGCGTGTCATCCACGGTCGTCTTCGCACGAATCTGCATGGCTGCGTAACTGGCCACTGCCGCGATGACGCCGATAGCCAACCCGGCGCGCGTACTCACGAAGCCTGCCGCGGGCGTGATGGCCACCAACCCAATCACCGCACCGGTTCCGGCGCCAACCGCAGTCGCTCGGCCCGTCCGCAGGATGTCGATGATCATCCACGCCGTGAGTCCCGCCGCCGCCGCCGCGTGAGTCGACGCAAACGCCATGGCGGCCACGTCAGATGCAGCCAACGCAGATCCCGCATTGAAGCCGAACCAGCCGAACCACAGTAAGCCGGCGCCAAAGAGCGTGAACGGAACGCTGTGCGGCACCAGTGGAGCGCGGCCGATCATGTGGCGTCGTCCGAGGAACAGCGCCGCGACGAGTGCCGCCGTACCGGCACTCACGTGCACGACGGTTCCGCCGGCGAAGTCCAGCGCGCCCAGTCCGCGCAACCAGCCGCCATCGCCCCACACCCAATGTGCGAGCGGATCGTACACCAGGGTCGTCCAGGCAAGCGCGAACACGAGGTAAGCCGGGAAGCGCATCCGTTCGACGACCGCTCCCGAGATCAGCGATACCGTGATCACAGCGAACATGGCCTGAAACAGCGCGAAGGCGACATGCGGGATCGTCGCCGCGTACGTCGCGTTCGCCGTCGCACCAACGCCCGCGAAGCCCCACCACGACAGTCCGCCCAGCATCGAGCCGCCCGGAGAGAATGCGAGTGAGTAGCCGATGACCACCCACTGCACCGTGACGACGCCCAGCGGAGCGAGCGACATCATCATGCTGTTGAGCGTGTTCTTGCCGCGTACGAGCCCGCCATAAAACAGGGCAAGGCCCGGCACCATCAACATCACGAGCGCCGTGGAAACGAGCACCCAGGCGGTATCGCCCGCCGAAATGGGGGTGGGGTTCATACTTCAGCTCTCCACAGTTCGTGGTCGATGTGTCGCCCCTGGACTTCGTCGGCGGTCACGGGAGTGAGTGCGTCCACGTCACTCTCGCCCGTGCGAATGCGCACCACGCGCTCGAGTGGCTGGATGAAAATCTTGCCATCGCCAACGTCACCAGTCCGCGCCGCGCGGAGAATTGCCTGGATCGTGGCTTCGACGAACGGCTCCGACACGGCCATCTCGATCTTGACCTTGTCGCGGAATTCGAGGACGAGTGCCGAACCGCGGTAATGCTCGACGATTTCCTGTTCGCCACCATGGCCGCTCACGCGCGACAATGTCATTCCAGTCACGCCGACCTCGAATAGTGCTCCCTTGACGGCCTGGAGACGTTCGGGCCGGACTACACAGGTAATGAGCTTCATGGGTCTCCCTCAGGAGCTGGCAATAAGGCACTCGGCGCGGAACAGGTTGCTTCAAAAACGCCTTTGTGCGACAGGATGGTACGGGAATATTGTCAAAAATGCACAAAATACACAACACCCACGCTGCTTTTGTCCACAATTTGGACAAAATACATAGGGATTATTGCACATTAAGCACGCGCGGCGTTACATATAGGGCATCAACACCGAACCCAGCTCCCGATGACACGGTCTGCCGAGCAGTCGCCTGTAGCCGCGCCGCACCCGTTGGACTTTGTGTCACTGGGCAAGATCGTTCAGATCCGCGAGCGACTCCTTGGCGCCCAGGCGGCGGGAAAGGTTGTGTTTCGGTTCGAGTCGGGCGACCCGAGCTTCGCCCCCGCGGCGCACGTATCGGAGGCGCTGGTGGCTGCGACGTATGCGGGGAAAACGCATTACGTCCCGAACAATGGGATTCCCGAATTGCGTGCGGCGCTCGCCGAGAAGGTGCGAGTGCGGAATGGCCTTATCGGCGTCACGAGCAATGACGTCTTCGTGACGAACGGTGCCATGCACGCACTGCATGTCACGTTTGGCGCGCTGCTCTCTGAGGGCGACGAAGTCATCATCCCTGACCCCATGTGGACGGAGGTCGCGGAGAATATCCGGCTTGCCGGCGGTGTCGCGGTCGGCGTGCGACTGTCGGCCGAGGAGGACTTCGCGTATCGCGCTGCGGATATTGAAGCGGCGATTACGCCGCGCACCACAGCGATCTTCCTCCACACGCCGCACAATCCAACAGGCGCAGTGATCTCGCGGGTCGAGTTGCGCGCCATCTACGAGGTCGCGCGCCGGAACAATCTCTGGATCGTGTCCGATGAGGCGTACGAAGATCTCGTCTTCGAGCCGAACGAGCACGTTTCCATTGGTGCGCTCACCGATGATGACGACGTTCGCGTCATCAGTATTTTCTCGTTTTCCAAGAGCCACGCGATGAGCGGGCTGCGGACCGGTTATCTCGTGACGCGGGCTGCGCTGCTTCAGGATCGCATTCCGAAATTGCTGCGCTGCACGATCAACGGCGTCAACAGCATTACGCAGTGGGCCGCGCTCGCCGCCGTGCGTGGGAGCAGCGCCAGCACCACGGCCATGCGCGACGAATACCGTGTGCGGCGGGACATGATGTTGAGTGCGCTGCGCGACATTCCCGGATTGCGACCGTTCGTGCCGCGAGGCACTTTCTTTGTGTGGGCGGAGCTCGATCCGTCGGTTTACGCCCGGCTCGAGGTGGCTGACGCGGATGCACTTTCCGCATCGCTTGCTGATGACGGAATTGGAAGTGCGCCAGGCGATGCCTTCGGGCCGAGCTATCCTGATGCGATTCGTTTTTCATTCAGCTGTGACACGGCCATGGTCCGAGAAGGGAGCATCAAATTGCGCGAGGCACTGCTATGAGCCGTCCTGAGCGCGTGACGCGTGAAGAACCGGAGGCGACGCTGCGCGTTGCCCTTGGCGAGTACGACACGGGGTGGCAGCAGCCGGAAGGCTCGCTCGATCGCGCCGCCGTATGTGTCAGCCGAGCGGCGTCCACGGGCGCGCGATTGGTTGTCCTTCCCGAGATGTGCACGACCGGGTTCACGATGGAGCCTGAGCGTTGGGCAGAGGGCGTTGATGGTCCATCGTTCGCGCGTCTGAGTACCATGGCCGCGATTCATGACATCTGGCTCATGGCCGGCCTGGCCATGCGTGCGGATGCGGGATACGTGAACGTGGCGGCCGTGTTCAATCCGGAGGGCAGCCTGGTCGCGACGTACGCGAAGCAGCGTCTCTTCGGCTTTGCGGGCGAAGAGGAACATTATTCCGCTGGAATCATTCCCGTCGTCATTGACATCGACGGTGTGCGCGTAAGCCCGTTCGTGTGCTACGACCTGCGCTTCCCCGAGTTGTTTCGCGCGGCAGCTCCTTGGTCAGACCTGATCATCGTCATCGCGAACTGGCCCGCCTCTCGGCGTCCTCACTGGGACGCACTGCTGCTCGCGCGTGCGATCGAGAACCAGGCGTATGTGGTTGGCGTCAATCGCACCGGGTCGGCGGGGGGACTGCAGTACGATGGTGGCTCTGCCGCATACGATCCGTGGGGGCTACCCGTCGCACAGCGCATGGCTGTTGCGTCGCCGGCGATTGTGGATGTGTCAACGGCAAGGGTGGCGAGCATTCGCACCCAGTATCCGTTCCTCGACGATCTTACGCATCACGCGTCGCTGAGTGAGTCGACGGCTTGAGCTGTTGGTGAAGTGGGTTGGGATGCGCCGGTTGAAATTCGTACAGCGCGCTTCAGCACAGCGTTGTTCAAGTGCGTTGATCGGAACCTCCTGGCGCGGATTCACGCGGATTTTGCGGGTGCACGCGGATTGCTCCCCAGTCCGCAGAGATCCATGGTGCACTCGACAAATGAGCCCAATCGATTCGCACGCGATCCCGAAGCGGCGGTCAGACGTTCGAGAAGCGGCCTCACAGATCGCACGTGCAAAGGGCCACCAAGGATCTCTCGGTCACGCGATCATTTCGCGCGGTGCACGGAGGCGTGCGGACTGCGGAGCCGTAGCCGAGGATCCGCGTCGATCCGCCAAATCCGCGTAAATCCGCGTTAAAGGCTGTTTGAACGCTTCACCCGCCGCAGTCAGCAAACGGTGTCGAACGACGTGCGTAGAACGACTCCAACGCGGATTTACGCGGATTTGGCGGATGCACGCGGATTGCTCCCCAATACGCAGAGATCCACGGTGCGCTCGACACAATTTCCGATCCCCAAGCGGGCGATTTTGCGAGTGGGAACACAGCGCCAATCCGCACTGAAATTCGCACGACGTTTCCTAGCGCCGTTGCCAACGCTCTTAGCCCGTATTTCGCAAACCCTGCGCAATACCGCTCAGCGTCGTCGCAAGCACCTCCTCGACGAACGCGCGCTCTCGACTGTCCTCCGGCAGCGCGCGTTTGCGACGCAGCAGCGCGATCTGCAGTAACGACAACGGATCGACATACGGATTCCTTAGCGCAATTGCCGCCTGGAGCACCGGGACGTCCGCAATGAGATGCGTCGTCTCCCGAATCTGCAGCACGCTCTCGACTGTGCGTGTGTACTCCGCCTCGAGTACCGACAGCAACGTCACATCACCACCCAGTCGCTCGACATACGTGCGCGCAATCTCGAGATCCGTCTTCGCGCACACCATCTCGACCTTCGCAAGAAAATCGTCGAAGAACGGCCACGTGCGCGCCATGTGCTGCAACTCACGCAAGCCACCGGGCGACGCGCACGCGTCCGCGAGCGCCGTTCCAACACCGAGCCACCCGGTCAGCATCAGGCGAATCTGCGTCCACCCGAATGCCCATGGAATCGCGCGAATGCCTGCCATGCCCGCAGTCCCGCCGGGACGATACGCGGGCCGCGAGCCAAAGCGCGCATCCGCCAACTCCGCGATTGGAGTGGCCGCGCGAAACAGCGCGAAGAGGTCGGTCCGGTCGTGCACGAGGTCGCGGTACATCACGTTCGAGCGCTGCGCGAGCTCATTCACGATCTCGCGAAAACGCTCGACCTCCGCGGCGTCGTGATCGCGTCGCCAGTCAGTAAACCCGTGCAGCAGCACACCCGACACCGTCACCTCGAGCGTCCGCTCGGCAACAGGCAACAAGCCAAACTGCTGCGAGATAATTTCGCCCTGCTCGGTGATCTTGATGTGCCCGTTCACTGTCTCGGGCGGCAGCGCCGAGAGCGCGCGATGCACCGGTGAGCCGCCGCCGCGACCCACACCGCCGCCACGACCGTGAAAGAGAACGAGTTCCACGCCCGCGTCGCGAAACACGGCAGCAAGTTCTTCCTGCGCGCGATACAGTGCCCACGACGCGGAAAGCAGGCCGGCATCCTTGGCCGAGTCCGAGTAGCCGAGCATCACCTCCTGGCGGTTGTTGCGCGCCGAGAGTTGACGACGATAGACCGGATCGGCGAGCAGCTCACGCATTACGCTCGCCGCGCGATCGAGATCATCGAGCGTCTCGAAAAGCGGAACGACGTCGATCCGCGATTGCGGCGGCTCGGCGGCGAGGTCGACGAGACCCGTTTCACGCGCCAGCAGCAGCACACGCAGAAGGTCTTCCGCCGATCGCGTCATCGAGACGATGTACGTCGACGCCGCCGCGGCGCCCGACTCTTCCTGGATCACGCGCACGGCGCGGAACGTATCGAGCACTCGCCGCGTGGCATCGGTGACCGGAAGATGCGCACCGACGAGCGGACGCCTGCCGGTCAACTCATTGCGCATCGCGGCCGCATCGAGTGAGGGGAGGCCGAGCACGTCAGTGATGTCGTCGGTGGCGGCACGATGCATGTCCGCGTGATCACGGATGTCCATCATGAAACCGTGGAACCCGTGCGCGCGAACAACGGCGATCGTCGGATCGAGCACCGTGCGACACGCTTCCACCGCGCCCGCGAGCAGCACGCTCCGGCGCACCAGCATCAAGTCGCTCTCGAAGCCGATTGCATCATCATACGCCGCGTTCTCCGGGCGAAACGCGCCTGCATCACGCGATGCCACGCGTCGACGAGTGGCGGCGATGCGCGCGGACATGAAGCTCAGCTTGAGACGGACAGGCTCGGATTCGTTGCGCGCGCGGTTGGCGGACCACACCTCAGGAAGCTGTGCGCGATCGACCTCGAGTGATGCGAGCAGTTCATCGGGCGGTGGGGAAAGCTGGGCGGACAGCGATAGCCGTTCAACGAGATCGTCGAGTGCCCGGCCGTATCGGCCGAGGATGACGTGACTCGCGCGTCGCGCGGATGCGAGCGTCGTGTCCGGCGTGACGTTGGGATTTCCATCGCGATCTCCGCCCACCCAATTGCCCAGGCGAATGGGAACTGGAATGCGGAGTGCGTCGCCCGTTGCGCCGAATTCATCCTCGAAGGCGCGCATGAGTGCGTCGCGCGCGGCGGCGCTCGCGTCGATGAGGCGCGTCTCCAGATACCAGAGCCCAGTACTCACCTCATCGCGCACGGTCGGGCGATCCTGTCGCACCTCCGCGGTAAGCCACAACAACTCGATCTCTCCGTCCAGTCGCTCCTCGAAAACGCGGCGCTCCGAGTGCGCCGCAAATTCCCAGCCCAACAGCAAGTCGGCGACGCGCGCTTGCAGCGCGAGCAACGTGCGACGCGTGGACTCGGTGGGATGCGCGGTGAGCACCGGCCGGACGTCGAGCCGCGAGATCGCGTCGAGCACATCGTCGGGCGAGTGTCCGTCTGCGCGCAGCTTGCGCATGGTCCAGCGAGCAGATGCAGGCTGCGGCGCGGCGTCCGCATCGCGCGCATACACACGACTGCGCCGAACTCGATGCACCTGCTCGGCAGTATTGATCAGCAGGAAGAACAGCGTGAACGCGCGTGCTGCAGTGGCGCAGTGCGGTAGCGACAGCGCTTCCACGCGCCGGAGCAATTGTCCGAGCGTCGGTGCGTCAGGGTCTCCGCGACGCCGTGCGCGAGCATCGCGCCGTAATGTCTCCACCGTTTGAAACGCTTCGTCGCCCTCGAGATGCCGGATGACTCGCCCGAGTGCGGCGGCGAGGCGTCGAACATCTTCGTGGAGCGGAAGATCTTCCGGTCGGGTTGGCGGAGCCTGAAGCAATGCAGTGGGAGCTAAGGAGAATACGGATCAAGCAAGGTTGTCATCCCGCAAGAGCGAAGCGAGTGTCGGGATCCAGTCTAACTGCGCAAGGCGTTCGTCGAGCGCGCGGACAGAAGATCCCGACATTCGCTCGCTGCGCTTGCTCGTGCGGGATGACAGCGGCCACTGATATCACGCAACACGCGGCGCCGCGAAATGCGGGGCAGCCACCAACGCCGTCGCTCCACGCAGGCGCGGATAGCCGCCCATCTGTTCTGGAACAACAGGCGTTGCTGCCGCCGCGCGTGTCAGTGCTCGCTCGAGAATTCCCTCACGTATTGCAGATTCGATCAAGTCCCACGCCCCCGTGATTTCTCCGCCGACGAACACCTGCGATGGATTGAGTCCGTTCACGATGCTCGCGATGCCGACGCCGAGGTAGCGACCTGTTTCGACGATGGCGCTGGTGGCACGTGTGTCACCGCCGCGCGCGCGGGCGATGAGGTCTTCGATGGTGAGCGACGATGCCTGATGCACCGCGCCGCCCCAGAGTGGAACGAGTTCGCGGCCGAGGTAGCGTGAGAGCGTGGCCTGGTTCGATGTGTAGGCTTCCCAGCAGCCATGTGCGCCGCAGAGACATTGCGGCCCATCGGGGTCCATCATGTTGTGGCCGAATTCGCCGGCGGAGTTGGATTCACCGCGAATGAGCTGGCCGTTGAGCACGATGCCAGCTCCCACGCCGTCGGACACAGTGACGTAGACAAAATTGTCGCTGCTGTTGCCGCGTTGGCCGAGCCACATTTGCGCGAGGGCGCACGCCAGTGGTGCGTTCTCGATGTGAACCGTGAGCCCGCAGCCCGCGGCGAGATCGTCGCGAATGTCCACGTCGCGCCAGCCGAGTTGCGGCGCCATGAGCACGCGTCCGGAGACGCGCTCGACCATGCCGGGGACGACGAGTCCGACGCCTTCGCAGCGTCCCGTCGCGCCGTGCGCCGCCAGCAATCGCGCGATGCGTTCGACCAGCTCGGCGACGAGGAGCTTTGGGTCGAAGATTGTTTCCATCGATTCGAGGGCGATTTGCGATCCGGCGAAATCGCTGAGCATGATGAAGGTGCGGCTGAAGCGCACGTCGATTGCGACGACGAGGCGGTCTTGGGTGCGGACGTAGAGCATGGTGGGGCGTCGTCCGCGGGCTGCGTGGCCAGTGGCTCCTTCGTAGATGGAGCCTTCGTCGATCAACTCCTGGATGATCGATGTGACGACGCCTCGTCCGATGTCCATGCGTCGTGCGAGGTCGGCGCGGGACACTGGTTGGTGGTCGCGGACGAGGTTGAGGACGATGCGCCGGTTGATTTCGCGGGATGTGGTCCGTGTGGCTCGGCGAAAGTCTCGGGTGTCGATCTTTCTCAAGGGGGCCAATTTGGCGAGAGGGTGGACTCCCGGGAGCCGTCGCTGCAAGATTGATAATACGAATTGCGACGCGATCGGCGCGGAAATATTGCGAGTCGAGTAGATCGCTGGTACATTCAATGGTCACATTAGTTTCTTGCTCGAACAAAATCGGCTCCGAGAACGCGCAACGCAATAGTCAATTCTCGCGTATCTCCCTCTAACAATGTTTCGGAAGCGAGTCTTGCGCGCCGATAGCGGCGTCCGAAAACATCGGTGCTTTTCGTCAATTGTTCTAAACCTGTTCAAATTCCGGCCGACCCGCGTGAGTGGCTCGCCGTCCCACCTATCTCCCCTCGCGCAATGGCAGTTGCGGTGAAGCACAACGGGTCGAGCTCCCGCGTTGTCGTTGGGAGCCCGCTCCGCCTCCATGCGGATCGTTTTTTTGATTCCGATCCGGCCATTCGTCGAGTGGCGCGCGAGCTGTACGATGAAACGCGAGACTTGCCCCTTGTGTGCCCGCACGGGCACGTCGACCCGTCGATCCTCGCGAACAACTCGGCGTTTCCGGAGCCCACCGCGCTGTTGATCATCCCGGATCACTACATCTTCCGGATGTTGCACAGTCAGGGCGTACGCCTGGAAGACCTCGGCGTCCCCACACGCGACGGCTCGGCAGTAGAGGGCGATCCGCGCGTCATATGGCAGCGCGTTGCGGACTCCTGGTACCTGTTCCGCGGCACGCCGTCGGGCGCATGGCTCGCGCACGAACTCCACGATGTGTTCGGCGTGCGCGTTCGTCTCGATGGCGACACCGCGCAACGCATCTACGACGAAATCTCGGAGAAGCTGCTCAGCCCCGAGTTCCGGCCGCGTGCGTTATTCGAGCAGTTCCGCATCGAGATGCTCGCGACAACGGATGCGGCCGTCGATCCACTGCAGCATCACCAGACCATTCGCACATCGGACTGGAGCTACGGTCGCAATCGGGTCGTGCCGTGCTTTCGTCCCGACACACTGTTCCGCATCGCGCAACCCGCGTGGTCGAACGAAGTCAGCGCGCTTGCATTGGTGAGTGGACGCTCGATTACGAGTTGTGCCGAGTTGGTTTCAGCGCTCGCGGAACGACGCCGGTACTTTGCGTCGCTCGGCGCGACGGCCGCAGATCACGGCGTGTTGGAACCGTACACGTGTGAGCTGGCGCCCGAGCAGGCGGAGCGGCTGTTTCAGCGCGCGACGAATGGTGACGCGACGGCGGCGGACCAGCGCGAGTTTGAAGGGCACATGCTGATGGAGATGGCGCGCCTCTCCGTCGAGGACGGGCTGGTGATGCAAGTGCACCCCGGCTCGTCGCGCGACCACAATCAGGCGGTCTTCGATCGCTTTGGCAGTGACAAGGGCGCGGATATTCCCATCGCCACGGAATACACGCGCAATCTGCGTCCACTGCTGAACCGCTTTGGCGACGACCCGCGCTTCTCGATGGTGCTCTTTACGCTTGACGAAAGCACGTATTCGCGCGAGCTCGCGCCACTGGCGGGTCACTATCCCGCGTTACGACTCGGACCGCCGTGGTGGTTTCACGATTCCATCGAGGGGATTCGTCGCTATCGCGAACAAGTGTCCGAAACGGCTGGCATCTACAACACAGCCGGCTTCAACGACGACACGCGCGCCTTCTGCTCGATCCCCGCGCGACACGATCTCGCGCGTCGCATGGATGCGAACTGGATTGGTGGACTCGTCGCGCGGCACATCGTCGAGATGGACGACGCGCGCGACATGGCGCGCGCGTTAGCCGTGGAGCTCGCCCGCGAGACATACCGCTTTCCCGAGGTAGCGAGGTAGTGTGGTGTTGCGCACACTGTCGTCCTGCGCGTAACGAAGGACGTGCACTTTCGCGGACTGCGAAAGCAGCGCGCCGCCGCCGGATCGTCGGATGATGCGACCCGACGCAGTGCGCATTCATTCGGGCGACAACGTGGCGGTTGCCATTCGTCCGCTCGTCGCTGGCGAAGTCGTCGATGTCGCAGGCGCTCGCATCCAGGTGCGCGACGACGTACCCGCGGGCCATAAGTTTTCACTCCACGCGCTCGAGTTGGGCGAGCCGGTGGTGAAGTACGGTTTTCCAATTGGCGTCACCACGCAACCCGCGCCTGCCGGCAGCTGGTTGCACAGCCACAACCTGCGTACGCAGCTCGAGGGGATGCACGAGTACGCGTATGCGCCGTCCGGCGCGCCGCCTCGCGCGGCCACGGACATGCCGACCTTCCAGGGATTTCGGCGTGCGGATGGGCGGGTGGGTACACGCAACGAAGTGTGGATCCTGAATACGGTGGGGTGCGTCAACTTCGTGGCGGACGGAATCGCGAAAGGCGCCGCTGATCGCCTCGGAACTTCCGTCGACGGCGTTTACGCCTTCGGTCATCCATTCGGCTGTTCGCAACTCGGCGACGATTTGTCGCATACGCAGGCGGTGCTCGCGGGCCTCATGCGCAACCCCAATGCGGGTGGCGTGCTCGTACTGGGACTCGGCTGCGAGAACAACCAGATGGACGCGTTGCTCGCGCGTGCAGGCGACGTGGATCGCAGTCGCATCCGGTTCTTCAACTCGCAGGACGTGATGGACGAACGCGCGAGCGGCCTGACGATGGTCGAGGAGCTCGTGGCGCGCATGGCGGACGACCGGCGGACGACGATCAACGCGTCCGACCTCGTGATCGGCCACAAGTGCGGCGGCTCCGATGGGTTTAGCGGCATCTCCGCGAATGCAGTCGTGGGCCGAGTTGCGGATCGCCTTACGTCAGTTGGTGGTGGCGTGCTGCTCACCGAGGTGCCGGAGATGTTTGGCGCCGAACAACTGTTGATGAATCGGGCGACGAGTGAGCCAGTGTACGAACAGCTCGTCGCGATGATCAACGACTTCAAGGCGTACTTCATTCGACATGGCCAGAGCATCTATGAAAATCCGTCGCCCGGTAACAAGGCCGGCGGACTGACGACGCTCGAAGAGAAGTCGCTCGGCGCAATCCAGAAGGGTGGCCAGGCGCCTGTGACGCGCGTGCTGCGATATGGCGAGCCGGCTGCACCGGGCGGACTCACGTTGCTGGAAGGACCGGGCAATGACGGCGTGTCGTGCACCGCGATGATCGCGAGCGGAGCCACTGTGCTGCTGTTTACGACGGGGCGCGGAACGCCGCTCGGGTTCCCGGTGCCGACCATCAAGATTTCGTCCAATTCAGAGATCGCGGCCAGGAAGCCGCATTGGATCGACTTCAACGCGGGTGCGCTGCTCGACGGTACACAGACCATGGATGAACTCGCGGACGAACTGTTCGCGTATGTGCTCGACGTGGCGTCGGGGAACAAGCGGACCAACAACGAACAGCATGGCTATCGTGAAATTGCAATCTGGAAGGACGGAGTGACGCTGTGATTCCACGGCTCAATCGTGCGCTGCTCGACACCGTTCGGCGCGAACGCGGCGACGTCGTTGCTGTTCCGGCCGACGCGTTACTCGACCTGCCGGAGCGCGCCGTGCAGTTCGGCACGGGTGCGCTGCTGCGCGGCTTCATCGATGACTTCGTGCATCGCGCGAATGTCGACGGAAAATTCGGCGGGCGGATTGTCGCCATCGCGTCCACGGGAAGCGCGCGTGATCGCGCGTTGCGCGAGCAGGACGGTCTGTACACCCTCGTGGTGGAAGGGATCGAGGGCGGCCAACCCATGCGCGAGTGCCGCATCATCAGTTCGGTGAGCCGCGCGCTGTCCGCGGTCGACGAATGGAACGATGTGCTCGAACTCGCGCGCGAACCGCTGCTGGAATACGTGTTCTCGAACACGACGGAAGTGGGGATTGCAGCGGATGAGGACAGCGGGCCAGACGACGCGCCGCCACGCTCATTTCCGGCCAAGCTCACGCGATTCCTCTTCGAGCGGGCGACTGCCTTTGAGTTCGATCAGGCGCGTGGTCTCACCGTCATTCCCTGCGAGCTCATAGAAGGCAACGGTGCTCGGCTCCGTGAGATCGTCGTTTCGCTCGCGAAGCGCTGGGAGCTAGGCACGACGTTTACGGAATGGCTCGACACGTCGGTTCCATTCTGCAACACGCTCGTCGATCGCATTGTCCCCGGTGCACCAAAGGGCGACGATGTCGAACGCCTGCGCGCGATGCTCGGCTACGAGGACGCGATGCTCACGACCTGTGAGCCCTATCGTCTATTCGCGATTGAAGGCGACGAAGCGCTCCGTGCTCGGCTGACATGGGCGACTGATTCCGGGATCATCATCACGCCGGACATCACGCCATACCGCAAGCGGAAGGTGCATCTCCTGAACGGCGCGCACACGTTGCTCGTCTCTGTGGCGCTGCAATTGGGTTATGAGACCGTGCGTGAGGCAATTACACAGCCTGCGCTCAACCGATTTGTGCGACGAGCGATGCTGGATGAAATCGCGCCGACATTACAGGTGGATGGCACTGAGGAATTTGCTGAAGCCGTCCTCGACCGGTTTC
>JBDTMO010000052.1:0-14592 GCA_039934235.1 bacterium
CCATCCTCCACGAAAAAGTCGTTGGCGTTGATGCCGTTGTAGAAGACCTTGTAGTAGTTGACCGGCTTCTTCTCCGCCTGCGGCTTGCCGCGCTGATCGAAGATGGGATCACGCTCTTCGTTGAACGGCCACTGACGCGTCAGGTTGTAGATGTTGCCGCCCTTCACCCAGTTGAACAGCGTGTTCACCGACAGTCCTTTCCACTGCATCGTGTTGTTCAGCGATGCGTTGAAGTCGGGATTGACGTCGCCGATCTGCTGGAGCGACGTGCCGGATTCCAGGAACGCCTTGAGTGGCCGTTCGTCCGGCGTTCCCTTGGCGGCCTTGGCGACGTAGTAGCCTTCTTCGTTCACCACATAGTCCGCGGCAGCGCCTGAAAGCTTCTTGGCCGTCAGCGTGGCGGCGAGTTGGTCCGCCGTCTTGATCCAGCGTTCGCCATACATCACGCCGAAGGTCTCGCCAGCTGCCACCCGGAACAACTGCGTGTTGCCGTCGGGGCCGTTGAGGAAGGGCGGCACAGAGAGCGCGGTGATCTTGGATCTCGTGCGATCTCCGGTGACGTTGACGCGCCAGTAGTAATCCGACTTGGAAATCAGCAGTGCGCTCGCGGCCAACTCATGTGTGTTGCCCTCGAGCGTCCCCGCGTTCTGCCACTGTGTCCGATAACCGGCTGCGGCGGAGAGCGGCACCTCGAGGATCTGATCCTTCGTCACCTTGGTGGAGTAGCTGTACTCCACCGTGAACCTCGAGAGGAAATTGAGGTTGAAGCCGACTTCCTTTTCTGCCGAGAACGCGGGCTTCAGGTCCGGATTACCGAGCGTGATCTTCTGCGGGCTGCCGGCAGAGATCTGCAGGATTTCGTATTGCGCGTCGAAAGTCGGACGCAATCCAGCGGTGCCGTACGAAGCACGCAGCTTGAGTTCGTCGACACCGGGCAGGTGTATGTCCTCGGACACACGATAGGCGCCTGACAGACGGTGGTAGGTCTGCGAGCGTTGCTGTGAACCGAAGAGCGACGATTCGTCGCGACGAATGACACCGTCCAGGATGTAGCGGTCCTTGATCTCGAACGTCGACACCAGGAACGCGTTCTTGGAGCGCAGCTGCTCGGTGCGTGAACCGGGAGTGACCGGCGTGTTGGGATCGGGTGAATACGCGGAGAACTCCGGCACGTTCGGGACGGTCAGCGCCGACGCGTTCACGTTGACGTTGGCGTTCGTCTGATCTTCGTAGACGTACGCGGCCTTCGTCGTGTTGGTGAGCCACTTCCATGCATTCGTGGCCGTCAGCGTGGCGCCGGTGTTGTACGAGCGATCGCTGTTTGAGATCTGCTGGAGCGCGCCCTTGTCCTTGGCGCCAGCGGAATTGAGGAAGCCCAGCGGCCTGAAGTTCTTGTAGGCCTGATTGGATTCGTCGTAGTTGACGTTGCTCTCCGCAGTCAGCCAGTTCAGCGGGCGGTAGCGCACCTTGAACGTGCCCGTGAAACGGTCACGATCATTCGTGATCTGGCGCTGCGATAGCCCGTACAGCGGGTTGACCAGGTTGCCAGACTGCGGCGGCTGCTTGATGACGGCGTTGTACGGTGTTCCGTCAGTGTTCGGCGCGAGCAAGTCGATGTTCGGCTCGAGGAAGCGCAGCCCGAAGAAGATGCCCGTGTCTTCACCCTGATCGGCATGTGAACGGCCGTAGAACGCGCCGGTGGACAGGTCGATCTTTTCGCTGAGCGCCTGATCGAGATTCACGCGGAAATTCTGGCGCGTGAAGCCGGACAGCACGTTGAGCACACCACCATCGCGCGTGTTCTGGAACGACGCGTTGAAGTTGTTCTCTCCACGGCGCTGGCCGAAGGACGCGTAGTTCGTCGAGAACGTACCCGGATGAAATACCTGGTTCAGCTGATCATACGTCTGCTTGTACGAGTTATCCGAGATCTGGTCGGCCTTCAAGACTCGGTTGCCGTTGGCATCGCGATCGAAGTCGCCATTGGGCAGGACCTTGTACGCGTGGGACAGGTTGCCCGGCACTTCGCGCGGAAGGTTGTTCTGGCCGTACTCGTTGCGGATGGTGAACGAGCTCTGCCCTTCGGCCAGGCTCGCACCGCGCTTCGTGAAAATCTGCACGACGCCATTCGCAGCGTCGGAACCATACAAGGAGCTCGCGGCCGCGCCCTTGATGATTTCGACGCGCTCGATGTCTTCCGAAGCGACGTCAGCGAGCGTCAAGCGGGAAATCGTGCCGTCGATGATGATGAGCGGGTCGGTCTTTCCCGAGATGCTTGCGGGGGAGCGCAACCGAATCGCCGGCGCTGCGCCCGGCTGGCCTGACACCGTCACGACGCTCGCGCCGGCGACCTTGCCGCTCAGACTCGCGAGAGGTGTCGTTCCTGGTGCCTCCTTGAGCGCGGTCGCATCGACCACTGCGACCGAGAAGGCCGTCTTCTTCTGCGAGGTGGCGTCGCTGACGCCGGTGACGACGATCTGCTCGAGGTTCAGGATGTCCTTCTCGAGTTCGAAGTTCTTCTCGACGCGGCCAACCGTAAGCACGAGGGGTAAGCGCTTCGGCTTGTGTCCGATGTAGCGCGCGATCAGGTCGACTGACCGTCCGCTCGCTCGCGCAACATCCACCGTGAAGTTGTAGTGGCCGTCAACGGCGGTGATGGCGCCGACGCCAAGCGAGGGAATGCCGACGCTCGCTCCACCGAGTGGTTTTCCGGCAGACGTGACCGTACCGGAGAAGACGGCGGTTTGAGCCCAAGCCGTACCGGCGAACAACCCGACTGCCGCAACAGCACCGGCTGCACGAAGCAGTCGTCGGATCAATGCGTGATCCTTTGGCATTTACAAACCTCCCTGACGGATGGGGGAAGACGAACCTGCTAGGCGAGACCCTGCGATGCGCGGAAAGTCACTTATTGACATGTGATCAAAGCCATACAGAATTGACAAATTACGGGGCTTGACCAATGCAGCAATTCCCGCTAGCGATTGCCATCGTACGAAATCCGTTGGGAAGCCGCAACCCCTCCAGAATTAGTTCTCGGTCGGGTCGAATTGCGGTTCTTGCGGTGATATCGAACCACACCGCTATTCGTCGTCCCTGAGAGAACCGGCTTCATGACTTCGCGTTTTCGCTCGATCCTGTGGGCCGTGTGCGTGCTCGCGGCACCGTGCGGAATGGTGGCGGCGCAGGGGAGCGCCACCGTTGCGGGGACCGTCGTGGACGTCACGTCCGGAGCCGCCGTTGTGAGCGCAGATATTCTTCAACTCGGCGCTGGCCGCAAGGTGAAATCCGATTCACTCGGCAAGTTTGTGTTCTCCGAGCTGCCAGCGGGGATTGTTCGTTTGCTGGTCCGTGCGCGGAGCTTTCCGGCGACGCTCGTTGCGGTGGCCCTGGTCAAGGGCGAATCACTGTCGCGCGTGATTCAGCTCGATTCGACGGACGTCGGCCGCACCGCGGCGCAACGCTTGCCTCCCGAGGCTGTGATCGCGGCACGGCCGACGGCACCGCGGTACCTGGATTTTGAACGCCGTCGCCAGACAGGGCGTGGCCAATACCTCACGCGCGAGGACCTGGATAAGGGAGGGTACGACTCACTGCAGGACGCGATGCGCACGCTGCGCGGCGTCAACGTGGAGTGCGGCGGAGGCGGCGGCTGCGCGATTCGGATGTCCAGGGCGCCAATGCGCTGTAGTCCTGAGTACATCGTGGACGAACGTGTGGACAACATGTTCGGGTCCAGCACCGCAATCCGGGATATCGAAGCGGTCGAGGTGTACACGGGTCCGAGCGACGTACCCGGCGAATTTGCAGGACGCAACGCCGGGTGCGGCGTCATCGTCGTGTGGACGCGCGTCGGACCTCCGCGCAAACCCTGAACGAGAGTCGTGCATCATCGCGCTCCTTCGCGCAGCGTGCATATCTTGATGACCGCTCGCGATTTCGCAGCGCTCCGCGCGTCGTCTTTCACGGTATCCCGCACCGATGTCTCGCACATTGTTACTCGCACTCGTGAGCGTCGCACTGGCGTGCGGCGGTTCGAAACCGGAGCCGCGGAGCATAACCGTCCGCGATCTCATCGCCGAACGCGCCCTCTCGGGCGCGCGTCCTGATTCGTTTACGAGTGCCGCCGATCATGGACGCATCTCTGGAGATTCCACCGCGAAGGTATGGGTGGTGGTCGTCAGCGACTTTCAGTGCGACGAGTGCAAGCGATGGTACGAACAGGTCTTTCCGGTAATCCGGAACGAGTACGTTGCGACGGGCCGCGTACGCGTCGCATTTCTCAGTGTGCCGCAGCCTGCTCACCTGAATGGTGTTCCATCGGCGCTTGCGGCGGCGTGTGCGTCGCAGCAGGGGAAGTTCTGGGAGACGGCCGATCGCATCTTCGCGACACAGGCTCAGTGGAAGGGCCTGCCCGACGCGAGACCGTTCCTCGACTCACTCGCGATTGCCGGCGGTGCGGACGCGACGAGGCAACGACTGTGCACGGAGCGCGCGTTAGGCATGAAACTGATTCGCACTGACACCAAGCGTGCCGAGGCCGCGGGTGTCGACTCGGTCCCGACATTTTTTGTGGGGTCGCACAAGCTGGTGGGTCGTGTGTCCATCGCGAGCCTTCGCGCGACTCTGGATTCCGTGCTGGCTGGAAAATAGGTGCAGTGGCGATCGTAACCGGTTCTTCACGGCACTCTCCGTCCACTGTCCACCGTCTACCGTTTACCGTTTACGTCACCGTTCACCGTTCACCGTTCACCGTTCACCGTTCACCGTTCACCGTTAGTCGTACCTCGCGCTGACCTCGCGTAAGAGGCACCGTCTGCTCGCGGCCGCCGGGCCAACGCACCCACAACGCGTTCGCACCAGCGGGAAGCGCGAGCACCGTCACCGCACCGTCCATGGACCAATAGCCGCCGCCGGCACGCACTTCTCGGACGGGACCACGCGTCGCACCCGCGACCACACGCAACTGCGCACCAATGCCGAGCGGATTGCCCGGTCCGCCGTCAATGTGCACACGGATACCGCGGGTGGCGCGCTCGTTATGCCACAGCGTCGTCGCGGCGCCATTCTGCGCAACGGCGAGATCGACACGGCCATCGGCGTCATAGTCGGCAGCGGCGGCACCGCGCTGATCGCCAAGTATGGCAATGCCCGACGCGCGCACACTCAGCGCGCGAAATCCACCGCGACCATCTCCGATGAGCAGTTGCCCCGCCCCGCCATCGAAGCGCATGGTGCCGAGATCGGTGGGCGAAAAGTTCTGCGCGAGGAAAAGGTCTTCCTTTCCGTCGCCATCAAAATCCGCGACGACGACACCGAATGCAGGAGCGATTTGAGACGCGCGTGGCAATGCGTGCGCCTCGAAGCGCCCACCGCGATTGAGAAAGACAGTGTGCTCGAACGTCGTCGCTCCCACTCGGCCGACAGCCTTCGCGGCATCGCCGAGCACCTCGTCGATGCTGCGCTTGGAATAGTCCGTAAACGACACGATTCGCGCCTTCACCGATGGAAGCACCACTCCGAGACGAGAAAATGATTCGAGTGGCATCTCGCGACCGGTGAGCGAATCGCGTCTCGCAAAGACAAGCCCTGGGCCGCCGCCACCAAAGTTGCCCACGACAAGCTCATAGGGCCGTTCGGGCGATGCGCCCCACGGCGTGTTGAGTCCCCAGCTCGTGGCAACGATGTCGAGTCGTCCATCGCCATCGAAATCGCCTGCGGCAAGCCCGTTCCAGCGACTCGTCACTCCAGCCATTCCCCACTCGCGCGTTACATCGCGAAGGTGCCCGCGCTCGTTCTTAAGAACACGCACCGGCCCCCACTCGGCGGCAACGATCAACTCGGGCCAGCCGTCCCCGTCAAGGTCGGCGAAGATTGCAGAGGACAACAGGCCGAGGGACGCGAGTGTCCTGGCGTTCGCGGTGTCGGGAACGAAGCGTCCGTCGGCCGTGCGAAGGTAAAGGTGCGATGGTGCCGGGAACGGCCATGTGCCGGGAATGACGCGTGCACCGACGAACACGTCCAGGAGGCCGTCGCCGTTTACGTCGGCGAGGCTCAACGGGCCAACGCTCGCGCTTTCTGGTGGTGCGATGGGAACGGGAGCAGCGACTACTCCAGAGCGGAGTGCATAGCCCAATACGCTCGGAACGCTGACCGCCTCCGTTGGTGATGCCGATTCGTAATTCGACTGACCGGCGAGCAGTGTGGTTCCACCACGTCCGTCCGGCACGGGCACGATCGTGGTCAGATCCCACTTCGACGCATCGCCCGCTGTGCGCGCCAGCGTAAAGCGCGTTGGCGCATTCCGCAGCACCGCGAGTGAGCCGCCGCGTCCAGTGCCGACGACGAGATCCTCGCGGCCGTCTCCGTCCATATCGATCCAGCTTATCCCAGGTCCGAGTTGGCTAAACCGATTCGGAAGCAGTGGCTGGCGCCGATAGTCATCGAAGAGCGAGTCAACGTGCGTGTGTCCGCCCAGCAACGCTGTCGCATCCTTGAAGAGCGGTGGTGCCGAGTCGGTCGATGGACGAGGCGTTGTCTCAACTGCCGATGCAGCACTCTCGTCAATCTCGTAAAACCGATTTGCGCGAACGGAGCGTATTGAGCTGTGTTTTCCGTCGCGCCACGCCACGTTGATTGTGACGAGCGAGTCGCGACCGGTCGCGAACGAAAGCTGCGCGTCGCTGCCTGACAGGTAGTATCCGCCGACGGTCACTTCGCGCGACTGCGCGGGCAACGAACCGGCGAGAACGGTGACGACGGCACCCACGCCTTCATCATTCGGCGTCGTACCCTTGAGCCGAACCGCGACACGTGGTGCCGCACTTTCGTTTCGGTAAACGACAGGCGGCGCGTCGAGCCGCGTGACGAGGACGTCGAGATCCCCGTCGCCATCGAAGTCGGCGAGCGCAATGCCTTGCGATATCGCGTCGTCCACGCCGAAGCCCCAGCCCTTGCTGACGTCCCGAAAGCTGACGTCTCCATTATTGCGCAGCGCCACGCTGCGAGCTGCGAGACGAGGGAACATGCCCTGCTCGCGATTCCACGGCACGTGTGGTGAGCTATTGCGGATGCGCTCGAAGGTGTCGGCGTCGCGGATGTCCCACCTGTGGCCGTTCACGACCAGCAGATCTTCAAAGCCGTCGAGATCGACGTCGACAAACGCGGACCCCCATGACCAGTCGGTCGCGGCGACGCCCGCGAAGGCGGCGGCCTGCGCCCACGTACCATCGCCGCGCGCGACCTGCAGCGCGTTGCGCATCCACTGTCCTCGGTCGGTCGTGAGGCCCACCTTCTTCGGGAGCGCAGTGTTCGTTGGAACCTGGCGTTGTTGAGCGGCGAGTGTCGGGCTGAGCATGTCGGTGGTGAAGAGATCGACGTGCCCATCGCGATTCACGTCCGCAAAGTCGACCGACATGCACGTGTTGCTTGTCTCGCGGATCGACAACGCTGGTGTGAGCCGGAAGTTGCCCTTGCCGTCGTTCAGCCAGAACTCGTCGGGATCCTCGAAGTCATTGCACACGTACAGGTCGGGCGCGCCGTCGCCGTTCACGTCGTAAAAACGCGCCGCCAACGTGAAGAGATCCGGTTCCGCGGTGAGCGGCTTGCCGTTTTCGTCGGAGAATCGCGGACCGGTAATCGGCGTCCGCGTAAAATGCCCATGTCCGTCATTCAAGAAGAAGAGATCCACTTCGGCGCGCTGCGAGCGCACGATGCCGCCGAGATCGAGTCGCTCCTCGATGCGATACTCATTCTTCCATGGGTCCACCACCTGGTAATGCCCATCGATCTTCTTGACGACCTGATCGAATGCGCGCGCCTGTGGCGGAAAGGAATCGAGCGCGTTACGGCGCTTGTATGTCGCGACGTACAGGTCGAGCGTGCCATTGCCATCGACGTCAGCGAGCGTGATGGTCGTCGCCGCGAAGCCGGGAGTGAGGCCGCTCGTTGCCGTTGCGTCGGTAAAGTGGCCCTTGCCATCGTTGAGCCAGAGCTTGAGGGGGCCGCCCAGCGTGCCGACGATCAGGTCGAGATCGTGATCGCCATCGACATCTGCGAATACGGCTCCAGTCGCAGCGAGCCCCTTGGTGTCGATTCCGCTTGTCGCGGTGATGTCCGTAAAGTGAAAGTTGCCGTCATTGTGATAGAGCGCGGACGGACGTTCCACCGACGCGAGGAACGCATCCGGACGTCCGTCGCCGTCGATGTCGCCGAGTGCGGCGCCTGCACCGATGAGCAGATTGCGATTGGCGAGGGCATGTTCGTCGCTGACGTCGTTGCTGTGCGTGAGGCCCGTGGACTGCGACGTCAGCATCGTGAAGCCGGCATGTCCTTTTGCGTTGCGCGCCAACTCATGCCAACGGTAGCCAGCTTCCTGATGCCAGGACGTATCGACGGGTGGAGATGACGTGCAGCCTGAAGCGAACGGCACAAGCAGTCCGATGATCCATCTACGACGCATGCAGTGTCACGACCAGGGAAGGTGGGAATCGCGAGCAGTGAGTTGGTTCGCGACGCGCATCGAAGTATGCGACTGCTCATGATCATTCGCCACGCGAGGTGCAGATCCTTCGACTCGCTCCGCTCGCTCAGGATGACAACTGGCTCGCTCCGCTCGCTCAGGATGACACGGCACTCGCTCTGCTCGCTCAGGACGACACTGCCTCATGTTCGCTCGCGCCCTCGCACAACCGCGCCGAATCGTATACCGTCTACGAAGCAAACCATGTGACGGCCGTCGTCGCCGTTCCTGGCAACGACCAACGAAACTTCTCGTCGTATACGGAGCACCTCGTGCGTAAATCATTTCTCCTTGGTCTCGGATCGCTGTTGGTCACTGCGTCACCGTTGCGCGCGCAGCGCACGGACGCAATCAGGGCGGAGATCGATCGTAACTCGGCCGCGATTGCGGCGAAGGTGACCGCATGGCGTCACGACATCCACTCACATCCGGAGTTGTCGTTTCAGGAGACGCGCACGGCCAAGCTTGTGGCCGACCACCTGAAGTCGCTCGGGCTCGAGGTGCAAACCGGCGTTGGTGGCAACGGCGTGATCGCCATCCTTCGCGGCGGAAAGCCGGGACCCGTGGTGGCGTTGCGGGCAGACATGGATGCCCTGCCCGTCGTCGAACAGGTCAACGTGCCGTTCAAGTCCGCCGTCCGCACGACCTACAACGGTCAAGACGTCGGTGTGATGCACGCGTGCGGACACGACATGCACGTTGCGATGCTCATGGGCGCCGCCGAAGTCCTGACGGCCATGAAGGCCGACATTCCCGGCACCGTGAAGTTCTTGTTCCAGCCTGCCGAAGAGAGCCCTCCGACGGGCGGTGCTGGCCCGATGATCATGGCAGGTGCGATGGACAACCCAAAAGTCGATGCCGTGTTCGGCCTTCATGTTGGCCCTGGTGTGCTCGGTCACGTGAGCACCAACGTCGGCCCGATTACCGCGTCCGCCGATTCGTGGAAGGTGATCGTGCATGGTCGCCAGACGCACGGCGCATTTCCGGCCAACGGTGTCGATCCCATCGTCGTCGGCGCGCAGATCGTGCTCGCGTTCCAGACGATCATCAGCCGCCAGATCGATCTCACGACGGCGCCTGCAGTGCTTACGGTTGGCGCCTTCAACGGTGGGCTGCGTGAGAACATCATTCCCGACAGCGTCGTGATGATCGGCACACTGCGGACGTATGACGCAGCGATGCGCATTGCGATCCAGGAGCGCATGGTACGCACGGCCGAGGGTATCGCCAAGAGCGCGGGCGCGACGGCGGAGGTGAAGGTGGTGAACGGCTACGACATCACGAAGAACGACACGCTGCTGACGGAGCGCATGATGCCCACGCTCAAACGTGTCGCAGGCGCTGCAGGCTTCAGCATCGGCCGGCCAAGCGCAGCGGGCGAAGATTTTTCACGCTTTGCCGAGCGCGCGCCTGGCATGTTCTTCAATCTTGCGGTGACGCCTCCGGGCGTGGACTCGCGCGGCGCGGTGAATCATTCGCCGCTGTTCCAAGGTGACGATTCGGCGCTTCCGATTGGCGTTCGCCTGATGTCGAACGTGGCCCTGGACTATCTGCAGAGCCGGCAAGTGCCGTAACGGAAGAGGGGCTTCAAGTGCAGGTCCTTCGACTCGCGTTGCTCGCTCAGGATGACAACACTTTCGTTCGCTCCGTCCAAACACCCAAATTACTTCATCTTTGGCACGTCGCTCGAGCCTCCCTTGCCGGTGCGCGTATCTCGCTGGAACTGAGTCGAGCCCACACCGCGACTGCCCTTGTTGTCGGTTGCCGTCACGAGCACCTGGTACGGCCCGGTGGGGAGATCGGTGACATCCAACAATCCCACCCAGGCTTCGACGAGCCCCAGCGCACCTATCGGTTTGATTGACAGGGCAACTGGACGTTTCTGAGGCCCCACGTAGGCAACCACGCTCGCCAAAGGGTTGGCGCTCTTAACAGCGACGACGATCCTCAGCGTGTCTCCAACCAGGGCGGTGAGCGCCGGCTCTGCGAAGCTGACGATGATGTTCTCGTCCACATCGTCTGCCACGATGATGGTCACGCCGCCGTGTTGTCCCTCGGCGAATGCTTCGACGACCACTGTTCCCGGTGCGAGCGTGGTCAACAACCCGCTCGCGGACACTGTCGCGGCATTTATACCGGGAATGCCGCTGACCGACCACGCGATAGCGCGACCCGTAAGGATGGTTCCCGCGGAATCGCGCAGTGTGGCGGCAAGCTGCAGAGTCCGTCCAATCTTCAGGCTGCCCACTGAAGGGCTCACTGTTATTGTGGCTACCGAGTCCGGAATCGCCGTGACCGTGAGTGGAATCGAGGCGCTCACGCCTTCGGAGGTGACGATTATCGTGGCATCGCCAAGCGAGAGGGGCGTGACGAGGCCGGCTGATGTCACCGTTGCCTTTGTGGCATCCGACGTCTTCCAGTCGATCTTGCGATCGGCGAGGGCGTGCCCGATGTAATCGAGTGGGGTGGCGGACAACTGCAGTGTATTGCCCATCGCGACCCTTGCGATCTGTGGCGCAATTGCCAGTCGTGCGATGGGAGCAAGGACGATGGTGACCACTCGCTCCGCCTGCGCTCCGACGACGGATGCGGTTATCACGGTGCGTCCTGGTGCCACCGCGCTCACGACACCGCCCGCATCGATGGTCGCGATGTTCGGCGACGAACTACTCCACGCCGGAATTCCGATACCGATCGCTGCACTGTTCTGATCGAACCCCGACGCACTGGCCACCGATGTCTGGCCAATCACGAGCGTGTCTGGCGTGAGCGACACCTTCAGTGAGCTGAGAACGGGTGTCACGTTGCGTGGCGCGGTGGCGTCACTCGGCGCGCCCCCACCGCAACCCGCAAGCGTGCCGACGCCCAACACGAGAAGCGCCTTGCCGCGTGGACTGATCCGCAGCAATCGGCTCGTCACGCGGAACAGGCTAGACATCCATCCGGGCACATGCGTCGCCCCATGATTGGTGACCCGAGCGTCGATCGGTGAAGATGCAGTATGCGATAATCCGCGTCCTGGAGCAACGCGCGGGCGCCCGCGGATGTCATCCTGACCGAGCGTAGCGGCGATGTCATCCTGAGCGAGCGTAGCGAGTCGAAGGATCTGCTCGCCCATAACGCGCGATGATGTCGACCAGATGCAAAGCGATTCACCGCGGGGGTACGCAGAGGAAGACAAAAGTGCAGATCCTTCGACTCGCTGCGCTCGCTCAGGATGACAAACCGTGCAGATCCTTCGACTCGCTGCGCTCGCTCAGGATGACATCGTCTCTACGCTCGCTCAGGTTGACACTGGTCATTGCCGACACCTGACCGCCGCGCGATACTCGGAACCACCACGCAGTCACCAATCGCTCCGGACTCGGCCGTCATGAACATCATCGCTCGCTCCCTCGCACTGCCTGCTGCGCTGTTGTTGTGCCTTCCTGCAGCGACGAAGCACGACGATCCGCCCTTGCGCGGCTTTACCACGGCGAGCGCCAAGACCGAGCGCGAATGGGAAGCGAAGTTTCGCGCGATTCCCGATCCAGCCCGCATGCGTGAAGCCATGCGGCGGCTGTCACTCCGCCCGCATCATCTGGGCTCGCCATACGGGAAGGACAACGCCGAGTGGCTGCGTGCGCAGTATGCGTCGTACGGCTTTGACGCCACGATCGAGCGCTTTGACGTGCTGTTCCCAACGCCAATCACACGCGTGCTGGAGCTCGTTGCGCCAACGAAGTTCACGGCAAGACTGGAAGAGCCCGCACTCAAGGAAGATCCAACCAGCAACCAGAAGAGCGAACAACTTCCCACGTACAACGCATTCTCAGCGGACGGCGACGTCACGGCGCCGCTCGTGTACGTGAATTACGGTGTACCGGCCGATTACGAAACGCTCGAGCGAAATGGCATCTCGGTCAAGGGTGCCATCGTGATTGCGCGATACGGTGGATCGTGGCGCGGCATCAAGCCAAAAGTCGCGTATGAGCATGGAGCAGTTGGCGCGCTCATTTACTCGGACCCCAGGGACGACGGATACGCGGCCGGCGAGACGTATCCTGCTGGCCCGTTCCGCCCCAAGGACGGCGTGCAGCGTGGCAGCGTGCTCGACATGCCGACGTATCCTGGTGATCCGCTCACGCCTGGCGTCGGCGCGACCCCCGGGGCCAAGCGATTGGATCGGAAGGATGCGATCACGATCATGAAGATTCCCGTGATGCCCATTTCGTACGCGGACGCGCAACCGCTGCTCGCCGCACTCACCGGGCCACTGGCGCCAGATGCGTGGCGCGGGGGCCTGCCCATCACCTATCGCCTCGGACCCGGTGCGGCTCGCGTGCACTTGAAGCTGGCCTTCGACTGGACGCTCAAGCCGTTGTACAACGTCATTGCGAAACTGCCCGGCGCCACCAATCCGGACGAATGGGTGCTTCGCGGCAATCATCACGACGGTTGGGTGAACGGCGCGGAAGATCCAATTTCCGCATTGGTGGCTGAGCTGGAGGAAGCACGCGCTTTTGGAGAACTCGTAAAGCAAGGATGGAAGCCTCGCCGCACGATCATCTACGCCTCCTGGGACGGCGAGGAGCCCGCACTGCTCGGTTCGACCGAATGGGTGGAACAGCACGAGACGGAGCTAAGGCAGAAAGGCGTGTTCTACCTGAACTCGGATACGAATGGCCGAGGAACGTTCGGAGTGGACGGTTCGCATTCGCTCGAACGATTCGTGAACGAAGTGGAGCGTGACATCATCGATCCCGAGACGAAGGCGTCAGTTGGTGCGCGCGATCGAGCGTCGAGGATCGTTGGCGGCAACAAGGAGGCACGCACGCGCAGCGACCTACGGATTGGCGCGCTCGGGTCGGGGTCCGACTTTACGCCGTTCCTCCAGCACGCGGGCATTCCCACGTTGAACGCGGGCTTTGGCGGCGAGGATGACGGCGGCATCTATCACTCCATCTACGACAGCTTTTACTGGTACACGCATTTTAGCGACACGTCCTTCGTGTACGGGCGTGCGCTGGCACAGGCCGCTGGCACCATGATCATGCGAGTGGCCAGCGCTGACGTGCTGCCGGAAGAATTCGGCAACCTGTCGGAGACGGCGCGCGGCTACATCACGGAACTCAAGGCGTTGCGCGAGAGCACTGCGAAGGAGATCGAGGAGCTCAATCTCCAGCTCGCCGAGGGTGCGTTCGCGATGGTGAATGACCCACGGCGGCCGACGATGGCGCCCAAGGGCTATCCAGCGGCGCCCGTGCTCAACTTTGCGCCGCTGGACAATGCGGCCATGGCACTCGACACGGCCGCAGCAAAGTTCGAAAAGGCATATGGCGCCCTGCCGGCAAGCGGTGCGTCGACCTCGGCGCTTGCGCCGGTCAATGCGCTGGTGCGCCGAAGCGATCAGGAGTTGTTGCTTCCGGAAGGATTACCAAAGCGGCCGTGGTACCGACACTCGCTGTATGCGCCTGGCTACTACACCGGCTACGGCGTTAAGACGATGCCCGGTGTGCGAGAGGCCATCGAACAAAAAGACTGGAAGCTGGCCGATGCAGAGATCGTTCGAATCGCGGCTGCACTCAATCGCGAGAGTGATCTCATCACGCGGGCGGCAGCGTTGCTGGAACAGGCCTTGGGCGCGAAGCCAATTCCGTAGGCGTCAGCGCAACGCCAACGCTACTGCCCCAAAGAAGTCGCCGCTGTCAACCACTTCGCCGCCGCTCGGCTGCGTGTGTGCGCTCCATTGCACGATGACCACGTGCTCGCGTGGGTTGATGTAGATGGCCTGGCCAAAGATGCCCACGGCCATGTATGCCCCGTCATTCACCGTGTTCGGCGCGCCGCCGGCCGTCCACCACATGTAGCCGTATTCGATCGTGTTGCCGCCGGTGAGCGTCTTGGGCGTCGACGCATCGTGTGTCCAGCCTGCCGGCAGGATGTTGGCGTCGTCGATAACGCCGCCGTTCAGGAAGAACAATCCGAAGCGGCCGAAGTCGCGCAGCGTTGCGCTCAGTCCACTTCCGCCTATCTCGTGTCCGTCCGGCGAATCAAGCCACCAATTTGCGTCGGTCTCCATGCCGAACGGG
>JBDTMO010000053.1:0-14460 GCA_039934235.1 bacterium
TGGGAACGGCATCTGGCGGCGAGCGCTGCAGCGGTGGTTCGCTGATGATCGACATGCACGATCCGCTCAAGCCCAAGTTTGCAGGCTGCTTTGCGGATGTCGGCACTGGTCGCGCGCGCGGTGGATACACGCACGACATTCAGTGCGTGATGTACAAGGGCCCCGACAAGCGCTACACGGGACACGAAATCTGCATGGCGTCGAACGAAACGACGGTGAGTATTCAGGACGTCACCGACAAGCAGCACGTGAAGGTCCTGTCACATGCTGACTATCCGACGCCAGGCTACACGCATCAGGGCTGGTTCACTGAAGACCAGCGCCATTGGTATCTCGACGACGAGCTCGACGAGATGGGTGGAATCGGCAAGTCGGTGGAAGGCACGCGGACGATCATCTTCGACGTCGCCGATCTCGAGCAGCCGGTGATGGTGAAGGAATGGATTGGCACGACAAAAGCCATCGATCACAACCAGTACGTGCGCGGCGACCGCCTCTACCAGTCCAACTACAAGGCAGGCCTTCGCATTCTCGACATCTCGGATCCGATCAACCCGAAGGAAGTCGGTTTCTTCGACACGTTCCCTGGGGACGACTCGCCTTCCTTCGCCGGCACGTGGAACAACTACCCGTTCTTCAAGAACGGCGCGATTGGCGTCGTGAGCATCGGGGAAGGGTTCTTCATGGTGCGCGACGCGACGAGAAAACCCGTCCCGTGAAGAGACTCGCGACAGCATTACTGTGCGTCATTGCCGCGTCGTCGGCGAGCGCGCAAAAGCTCTACATCACCAACCAGGGCAGCGCATCGATCACCGTCGTCGACCAAAAGAAGCTCGCCATCGACACAGTCATCGACCTCACCACGCTCGGCTTCACCGCCAACGCAAAACCGCATCACGCGGTTGCCGAGCGTGATGGATCGTTCTGGTATGCGACGCTGATTGGCGATGGGAAGGTCCTCAAGTTCGACCGCGCCAATCATCTCATTGGCCAGGTGAAGATGGAAACGCCTGGGTTGCTCGCGATTGACCCGAAGCATGACTCGCTCTACGTCGGCCGCTCCATGACCGCCGTGAATCCACCAAAGTCGCTGGGCGTCATCAAGCGTTCGAGCTTTACGATGGTGGACGAGCAGGAAATCCAGATTCCGCGTCCGCACGCATTGGTTGTCTCGCGTGACGGCAGGTGGGTACACACGGCATCGCTTGCCGAGAATCGCATTGCGTCGCTGGAAACGGCGACGGGGCGCGTGACGCTGACGACGCTTCCCGGCGACGTCACGCGATCCCTGGTGCAATTTACCGTCAGCCCAAACGGGAAGCTGCTCGTCGTCGGCGGAGAGCTTTCGAACAGCGTTCTCATCTTCGATCTCACGAAGACTCCGCCGTTTACACCAGTTGCCGAGTTTGCCGTAAACGGCAAGCCGTGGGATCCCGTGTTTGCGTCGGACGGGAAGGTTGCCTACTTCTCCCTGTTCGCCAGTAACGCCGTTGCCGAAGTGAACCTTGGTACACGTAAGGTGGTGCGCACGTTCGATGGCGAACTCGCCCAGCCGTATGACATGATCCTCCGCAAGGATGGGAAGTACCTGTTCGTCGTGAACCAGAACACCGGCGCTGTAAAGCCGGGTGCGAGTGCGCACGACAACATGGCTGGCATGCCAGGTATGGCGCAGCCAACGCCGAAAGCTGGCTGGCTCGCGATCATCAACGTGAAAACCGGTAAGATTGTAAAAGCCCTCCCGCTCGGTATGAGTCCAACCGGAATGGGCGCAGCGGGCGCTCGATGAAGCGGTGGTTGGTGTTCGGGATAGCGTTTGTCGTCCTGGGCGAAGCGAAGGACCTGCACTTCAATAGGAACGCTCCACGCTGGAATTACAGCGCCCGCGTCTCAGGAATCCCCGTCGCCGACATCGATGGCCATCCGATGTCTGCGCCGTTCCTCGGCGGATTCGATGTGCCTCGTCCACAACTCGTCGACGTCAATGGCGACGGACAGCTCGACCTGTTCGTGCAGGAGCGATCCGGCGAATTGATGTTCTTCGAGCGCGTCGGTGGCGAATGGATATGGCGCTCCGATCGTTTTCAGGACCTCAACATCGGTGAGTGGTTTCGCTTTGTCAGCGGCGATCCCGATGGCAAGCTTCGCTTGTTCGCCGAAATGCCCACTGGCTACATCCGCGTGTGGCGGAACGAGGGCTCGCCAACACAGCCGCGATTCGTCGCGCTTGGTGATACGGTGCGTGACGTAGACGGTCGCGCGCTGGCGGCGGATCGTCAAAATATCCTCACCGCCGCCGACATTGACTGCAACGGGAAGCTCGACCTCTTCATTGGCCGAGTGCAGGGTGTGGTGGATCGCTATGAGCAGGACGGCAACAGCCCGGACGGCAGTCCGCGCTTCCGGCTCGTCGAGGAGCATTGGCAGGGCATCGAAGTGCTCGGTCCAGAAGCGACAGGCGGCACCGTGCGGTTCGATACCAGCGACGTGCGCGAACACGGGCCCGCCGAACGGTCCGCGACGCGACTGCACGGCGCGAATACGCTGGCGTTTGCAGACGTCGACGGCCGCGGCAACGGCGTGCTCGATCTCTTCTGGGGCGACTTCTTCGAACAGGGTTTGTTGCGCTTCGAGAACACCGGCTCGTGTGCGCAACCGAACCTCACCGGACACCCGACGAGATTTCCTGCGTCGCGTCCAGTGCTGACGTCAGGCTACAACGCGCCGACATTCGGTGACGTCGATCGCGATGGGAGTGTGGACCTCGTGATGGGCGTGATCGGTGGTGCGTACGGACCGTGGCGCACGTCAATCGAGAATCTGTATTTCGTGCAACAGGCGCCGAAGGGCACGTGGTCGGTGAAGACACAGCGCCTCATTCCCACGATCGACGTCGGGAGCGAGTCCGCGCCGGCGCTTGCGGACCTGAATGGCGACGACCTGCTCGATCTCATCATCGGGAGCAAGGTGTCGCCGACCGATCACAACAGCGGCAGCGTCACCTGGTACGAGAACATCGGCTCGGCGACGGCGCCATCGTTTCGCGAACGTGGGCAGTTGCCGATTCGCGGCCAATTCAGCTATGCGCCCAGCGTCGCAGACCTCAATGGCGACGGGCTTCCCGACATCGTGCTTGGCACCTGGAACGATCGCATTCAGTGGTATCGCAACACGGGCACCCGCACCGCGCCTGCGTGGACACTTGCAGACACCGCGCTCATCACGATTACACGTGGCAGCAACACGGCGCCGAGTGTGGGGGATCTGGATGGCGATGGCTTGGTGGATATGGTGATCGGCAAGGCGTCCGGGCAGATCATTCTTTACAGGAATATCGGGAGCAAGACCGTGCCGAAGTTCCAGTTGGTGAGTGATCACTTTCAGGACATCAAGGTGAACCGTCGCAGCGCTCCACTGCTGGTCGACATGGACGGCGACGGCAAGCTCGATATGCTGATTGGATCCGATGACGGCGACGTTCAACTGTGGCGCGGCGTTGGCTCAGCCGCGAAGGAGATTCGATTCGAGCGGGATTCAACGTTCGTGTTGAAGAGTTATCCGAACGCGATACCTGCCGCGGGCGATCTGCACCACAGCGGCAAGTTGGACCTGTTCGTCGGGACGAGCTCGGGCGGACTGCGGTGGTTTGCAAACCCGGCGTCCTGAGCGGAGCGTCATCTGTCATCCCGCACAAGCGAAGCGCGTGGGTGGTGTGAACCGATGGAACCAACGCTCTCGTGATATGTCATCCCGCATGAGCGGAGCGAATGTCGGGATCTGCTCTTCGTTCGGACGAGGCCTGCTTCGCGAGATCGTCCGGTAGATCCCGACACTCGCTCGCTGCGCTCGCTCCTGCGGGATGACAGAGCGTTGCGTCGACTGGTAGACAACGCCTCCCGACACGAGCGGTCGCTCGTGCGGGATGACAGTGGCGTTGCGCTCCGCCCAGGACGACAGCACAAGTGGTCATGGCGGAACGATGCGAAGTGGCGATGGCGGAAGTACCGCTCTCATTGGGATGTTGAGTGGATTGCAGGCGACCACCGACTCCATCTCAGCCTAAGGACGCATCTGTGACCGATAGCCGCCGACTCAATGCTCGCCGAATCGTTTTCGTCGCCGCAGCCATGGCTGCTGCAGTCGCTGTCGGACCGACAATCGTCTCCGCGAGCGCCGTTCCTCCAGTCGGGCTGCGCGCGATGCCGCGAGCAGCCCGACTCAGTGGTGATGTGCACGACTTCGACTTCCTCGTCGGACGCTGGACCGTCCATCACCGCCGGTTGAAGACCCGCCTCGCGGGCAGCACCGAGTGGGAGGAATTCGGCGGAACGCTTGTCAACTGGCCCACACTCGGCGGTAACGGCAACGTGGGCGACAACGTCATGGCGATGCCCGGCGGGACTCTTCGCGGCCTCGGCATGCGTGCGTTTGACTCGACGGCCGGCGTCTGGTCCGTCTGGTGGCTCAATGCGAGCAGTCTCAAGATCGACCCGCCCATGCACGGTGGCTTCAAGGACGGCGTCGGCACCTTTCTCGGCGACGACATGCTCAACGGCAAGCCCGTTACCGTGCGCGTCCTTTGGTCGCGCATCACTCCGACATCGGCGCGTTGGGAACAAGCGTTCTCACCGGACGGCGGTAAGACGTGGGAAATCAACTGGATCAGTGATTTCACCAGGACGACTACTTAGAAGCTCGCCATCACGTTGGTGATCATCCGGAGAACGGATTGTCGTTGCGAGGTGCAGGGGCGGTATCAACCGGTCGACGCAACTCCCTGTCATCCCGCGCGAGCGAGCGTAGCAAGCGAGTGTCGGGATCTACCGCTAATCTCGCGAAGCAGGCCGAGGTTTGACGGATAGCAGATCCCGACATTCGCTCCGCTCATGCGGGATGACATATCACGCGAGAGCGTTGCGTCCACCGGTTGCATTCACCGGTCCTTCGCTGCGCCTAGGACGACAAACTCTTCCCGTACCTACTCTGCTCGCTCGCCTTCATCTAAGTGGTCCTGTTCAGAAATGTGATGACGTATTGACGGCCCGTGTTTCGTCATTCGTGGTTCGTTTCGTGCGTGCCTACCCGTCTTTTGTGATTCGTTGCTCGTGCTCCGGCGCCGCCGCCCGATAGGCCGTGTCGATGGAGTTGAGCCCGATGTTGCGGATCACGAACAACCAATCACGGACAACGGGTAGGCACACGCGAAACGGTCAACGACTGACGGAAGACGCGTCGTAGCATCCAAGAAACAGCGGAGTTCCGTCACCAGCTCCGCCCCTGCATACGTCATCAAACTTCCGAACACGACGACTAAGGCTTCGTCATAGTGATCACGTCCTGATAGCTCGTGAGTTTGCCGTCCGAAAGCGCCTTCAACAGTTCGGTGACGGAGCTCACGAGTTGTACCGACCGCGAGTTGGGGCTCTGCGGTGGCGTTTGGCGATAAGCCCCGCCAGACAGCGACCGAATGAACAACGCGTTGTCGGTGATGGGAAGAGTGGCGACGTTCGCGTAATAGCGCTTCCACGCCTCGGTATCCATGAAGAGATACTGTTCGACGTTCGAGACATACATGGCGTTGATCTTTGCATCGTGCGCGCGAATCCACTCACCAACGGCGCGAAGCGCCTTCGGGCCAGCAAAATCTCCGATGACTGGCACAAGCAGATTGCGCGACTGATAATCGCGCAACCAGCGATAACCCTCTTCGCTGGAGAGATATGCGTGATTCACTCCAGCGCTATCCGTCTCCAGCAGCAGGCTGCCGAAGGTCGGCATGCCGCGGCCACCAAATCCACGCCCGCCAAAGTTGCCGCTCCCCTGGCCAAAGTTGTACGTGAGCTCGGGCCCGGCCGTGAAGAACGCACTGTAGACGTACGCGATGCCCTCGATGTCCTTGGGACCGAGCGTGAAGGCGTGCGTCTCCTGCAGATGGCGCTTGATGGCAGCGAAGTTCCTGAGGTAGAGCGCAGAGTCGCCCGCAACGGGCGCATAGCTCGCCAGCAGCGCGGTCACAGTGGAGTTTCCGTCGAGCCCCGATGGCCTCGGCCGCGAGAAGAGCAGCGAGAGAAAATCCGCGCGTGTGGGTGAGAGCTCGAAGAGCGCCTTGAACAGGAGATGCTGGAGCATCGCGCCGCGCCGGATGTCCACGATGAACGTGATGGACGGCTTGAGCGCCAGCATATACGTGAAGTTCTGGTCGGGAGCGACGCCGAGGTACACGCCGCCAGTGCCGAGCTCGCGTTGCAGTTTCGGGATGACCCACTGCAGCGACCCTTCGTTGCCAACGAGATTGTCCGAGCGGAAAAAGCCGTCCGGTTCGGACATCTCCGTGATCATGCGCCAGTAGGTGGAGTCGGCGAGTCGCGACGGAATGGACTGCGCGTCGGCGACAGTCGCGCTCACGAAGAGACCGAGAGCGCCGATGGCGGTGCGAGCGCGCAGCTTCGATGACGTCAACATTCGATTCTCCTTCCGCTGCCTAGTGAACAGCCACCTTCGCGCGAAGATAGGCCAGCTTGTCGGGGCTTCCCGTGAACATCGCGTCGTTCCAACGTCCGGCCGCGAGCACGTTGTTGTAGATCGTTGCTTGATCGTACCGATTCAAGCTGAATCCGGCGAGGTACTGGAGCCGCAGGTTGCGATCGCGGTTTACCTGCGCGTCGGCCAGATAGCCCTTGAGATCAGAGGCGCGTCCGGCAAAGGCGGCGAACAAACCAAGGCTGGAGTCAAAACCAGTCTCGAACAACGAGCGGCGCACGATCTCATATTCTGGCCGCGCGAGCCGAGCTTCGATGGCATCGAGATCGATCTTCAGCGGTCCGGCCTGGCCAACGAGCACCATGTCGTAGCCCTGACCGTTGAATGTGTTGCCGAACACGACGCCATCCGGAAAGGCCTCGAAGAACGTGGCCATCGAGCTCTTTACAGCGGCTTCGCTATTCTCGTACAACTGCACCCACACGGTCACCACGCCACCTGGATTGAGGTGCTGCTTGGCGACTTCCCAGAACTCGCGCGAATACAACGTCGCCGCGCCCTTGACCCACGGGTCGAACGGATCGCTGGTGATCGCGTCGAACTTCTCCTTGCTGGTCTGCAGATAGTGACGCCCGTCGTCAATCTCGACGTGCGTCTTGGGATTCCGGACGACGTTGTAGTTGTAATCGCTGAAATACGTGCTGACTGTCGACGGCACGAGCGGTTCGATTTCGACGATGGTCAGCTTCTCCACGGACGGATTGATGCTCACCGCACCCGCGGTTACGCCTGCGCCGCAACCGATCACCAGCACCGACTTGGCCTGCGCAGGCAATAGCGTCGTAAGATGTCCGAGCATGCGCTGGAGCCGCATGTCCTGCGGCTCGCTCGAGGCCTGCACCTTGCCCGCGTTATGGTAGTTGAGATAGCCGTTCGACAAACGCGATACCGCCATCGACGAATTGGTGCCCTCGCCAACGAAGATGAACTCGCCGTGGGAGGTCAACCACGTCGCCGCGTAGCGCCCGTAGCCAACGAGAATAGGCGGCACGGGAATCACGGTCGACGACAGCAACAGCGAGATGACCACTGTCGCGATACCAACGAGCGGGCCGCGCATGCTTTGTCGTGCCGGACTCGCTGAGTCAGCGAGCGAGTCATCTTTCGTCGTCGTCGCGTAGTCGGGCACGAGCATGATCAGCGCGCCCAGTGCCGCGAGCGCCATCAACACGCGCTGTGACTGTTGCGTCCCAATCGCCGCAATGAGAAAAAGACTCGCGACCAACGCGCCGAGGATCGCGCCCAGTGTGTTCGCGGCGTACACCGTGCCCACGAGCCGGCCCGTGTCTCGCTGGTCGGGCGCAGCCGCCGCGAGAGCAAGCGGAAAGCTCGCGCCCCATAGGATCGACGCGGGAAGCACCGTCACAAGGCAGCGAACGAAATCGATCTGGAACTGAAGCCACGCCGTGCTCGACAACCCGGGATTCACCGGCCAGTACGGCAGCGCGCGCGTTTCGCAGTAGGCTGCCCAGGCAATCGAGATCACGACGCCGAGTTGGCACCAGCCAAGCGCGCGTCGAGGGTTGCGGACGGTACGCGCGAAGAACGATCCAGTGCTGCTGCCAAGCCCAAGTCCCACAAGCACCGCAGCGAGAATCAACGAGAACGTGTACGTCGTCGCGCCGAGTAGAAGGGCGAGTAACCGTGTCCAGACGACTTCCGCGCCAAGCGCTGTCGCGCCAGAAAGCGCAATCGTGACGAGCACAGGAACAGCATGTCGCGGAATCGAGATGGTGGGAGCATCAGTCTCCGCGTCGCTCGCCGGCGTGTATGTCGTCACGGACGCGAGCGCCAGGCCGGCTAACGCCACCGCGATGTTCAGCCCCATGGCGACGTACGTCGCCACCGCGTTATCAAAGAGCCGGAGCAGGTAGAACCCGGCGAACAAACAGCCAGCCACTGCGCCGGCGATGTTGCCACCATAAAAAAATCCGAGCCAACTCACGCCCTGTGGCGTTGCCTGCACCCATCGTGCGACAGCAGGCAGCGTTGCGCCCATCAACAGCGTCGGCGGCGCAAGACAGATGGCGCAGAACAGCCCGCGCAGCAACAGGCCGCTGAACCCTGATCCGCCAACTGACGTGTAAAGTCCGCCGGCATACGGCAGGACGAACAGGATCACGAGGCCACAGACGGCAATTCCCGCTTCGAGCTTCGCGTAGACACGAAGTGGATGTTCAACCGTGTTGACGTATTTCGGCAGCAGCAGGCTGCCGGCGCACATTCCCCCCATGAAGGTGCCTAGCACGACGCCCATGGAGATCGCATTCGAACCGACGATGAGCTCGAGCGACTGGTACCAGACAATTTCGTAGATGAGCGCTGCGCATCCAGAGCCGAAAAACAGCAGCAACATCAACGGCAGGAAACGGTCGTCAGCACGCGGAGCGCTGGCTGCCGTGCGTTTCCTTTTCTGTGGTTCCCGGGTGGGTCGGCGATCAGTAGCGGTCATGGTGCGTAGTCTGGTCGGCGCGGCGAGCTAATAGCAAGCAGATCCTTCGACTCGCTCCGCTCGCTCAGGATGACAAAGGCAGTGCCGCGCATGTGTGCTATTGTTCTCAAGTCGGCACGGGTTGGTTGGAGCGAAGGAATATCGAGTAGACGGGAGGCGTTCTGTCGGAGTTCTACGCACAGCGCCGGACATCCATCAAGGATGGCATCGGGCTGGTTGCCTTCATCCTCGGCTGGTTTGCGGCGGCGCCCTTCGCGTGGCCGTACATCGCGGCGGGGTTCGACGACGGCGGCAATGCCGCGATGGGCGTGCTGAAGTTCGTATTGATCGTGTTCGCTGCTGGCATCGTGTTCGGCCTCCTGGGACTGCTCCTCGGCGGCGGGGTTGGAATGGCATGGGAGCGCCTGCATCGCCGTCGGCGCAGCACTCGTCCCGCACGAATGGAGGAGACGTCGTCAGGCGCGGCTCCGCAATCTGCGAGGAGCGCCGAGGCACGCGTGCCTCTTCCCGGCCTCACGTTTGGAAGCAGTGGCGTGATGGTGGCGGACTATCTCTCACTTCTGCATCTCGTCTCGCGTGAAGATCATGACGTCGCCCGCGCTACGCCGGCATTTGCGGTGACGACCAACATTGGCGTGTGGCATGATGACCGGCTGATCGGCGTCGCGCGCGTGTTGACCGACGGATATTTCTACGCCGCGCTCGCGGACATCGTTGTGGATCCCGAGTATCAGCGCCGAGGGGTGGGACGTCAGCTGCTGAACAAGGCGTATGATGCGACGCCGCGTGGCACGTTGTACGTCAATGCGCGGAATAGCAGCACGGCGTTTTTCGAGCGCGTCGGGTGCGAGCGCGGGACGCCAGGGTTCGTGATGCGCCGCCATTCGTCCTGAGCGCCATGAACCTGCTCTCGAGGATGAGAGCGCCGCTTCGCGATCGGATTGAATCGCTTGGGTTCAGTGTGTCGAGCGCACCATAGATCTCTGCAGACAAGGGAGCAATCCGCGTGCATCCGCCGAATCCGCGAAAATCCGCGTTGGGGTAGTTCGATTGTGCTGTCGGAGTCGCGAGGGTGACGCGGTGAACTGACTTAACGCGGATTTACGCGGATTTTGCGGATCGACGCGGATCCTCGGCCACGGCTCCCACTCTCCATACGCCTCCGCGCACCGCGCGAATGATCGCGTGACCGAGAGAGAAAGTAGTTAAGCAGCGACTGCTCTTTTCTATTCCAACAGCAACAGCCTACCACAGATTTCGCGGACACGCGCGGATAAGCAACTGCATTTCCCTTTTGTTGTATCCGCGCGTGTCCGCGAAATCCGTGATCAGCAGTTGCAGTTGCAGTTGCAGTCTACCGTGCCCGCGCGTGCAGGTTCGTGCGCGCAGAACGAAAGACTACGGTGCCGTCACCGACGCGACGATACGCTGCAGCATTCCATCCATCGCCTGGTTTTCATACCAGTGCCACACGAACACGATGTCGTGCTCGGGATCGATCCAGATGACATTCGACCCATTCCCCAACGCCGCAAAGCTCGACGCCGGCGCACTCGGCCACTGCCGCTGCTTCGTGTTCAACCACCACAGGTAACCGTAGTCGGGTCCATGCGCGCTCGGCATCACGGCGTCCTTCAGCCACTGCTCGGACACGAGGCGCTTATCGCCCCATAAGCCATGATTGGCAATCAGCAAACCGAAGCGCGCGAGATCTTCCGAGTTGATCCAGAGTCCGGCGCCCCAGCGCGTTCCGCCGCTCACTGATCCGATCTTGCGACCGCCGATGTCCACCTGTGAGTTGTCGTACGGAATCCACCGCCAATCATGCGAAGCGCCGATGGGATCCATGATGCTGGTCTTCAACACGTCAGGCAGGCCAGTGCCGAACAGCCGCAACAGCGAGAGCGAAAAGCGGTTGATGCGCACGTCGTTGTATTCGTAGAACGCGCCTGGCTCCTGAATCGCGCGCGGCTTGCGCTCGCCTCGCCCGAATTGTTCAGCGCCAACGAAATCGGCGTTTTTCCCCCACAGTGTGCCTTCCCATTCGCTCTCCTGCTGCAGGTGATTCTTCCACGTGATCTTGCCGTTGTGCGGCGAATCGTAGCCGCCGTCGTGGATGTAGTTGGCGACTGGATCGTTGACGTTCTTGATGAGGCCGCGATCAACCGCGAGCGACGCGAGTGTGGACAGAAAACTCTTTGCGACACTGTACACGGGATCGCTGGCCTTCGTGTCACCGAATTGCGCGACGATGTAACCGTGTCGGAGAATGATTCCGTTGGTCGTCGCGCGCTGTTTCGGCAACGGTCCCAGCGGCGTGCCGAACGTGCGGACCTGATCCTTGTCGAAGTCCCAGTTGCTGCCATGCGCGAGCGCGTAGTCCAGTGCCGCCTGAACCTTCGCGGCGTCCATGCCCACGTCTGCTGGCGCCTTCGTCTGCCATTGGCCCGCGGGCGGAACGTACGTCGCCGGCTTTTGCGCCTGCAGCGCGGTCGCGAACGCGCCGAGCAGTAGGAGCGAGCGAAAGATGGAATGTCGGTGGCGCACTGCTTCCTCACTTGGTAAACGGAATGTCATCCCGCACGAGCAACCGCAGCGATCGTCCAGATCTGCCGCCCAGCGCCAATTTTTCTGTGATGCGAGGATGGCAATCCACTGAGTCACCGCAGAGGTTCGCAGAGAAGCCGAAGTGCAGATCCTTCGACTCGCTGCGCTCGCTCAGGATGACAAGAGCAGTTCTCTGCGTTCCTCTGCTCCTCTGCGTTCTCTGCGGTTAATCACGTTTCGTTGCACCGCGCCGAGTAGACCGTTCGGCCGTAATGCTTGGCCCTATGCCGCGAGAGATCACCGACGCTGTTCAGATCCAGTGTCATCTGGAAGACCCCGCCGCGCTCATGCAGATGACAGAATCGCGCACGGTTCCCTTGTTCACAAGACGTCACGGTAGGAGAGTAAAGCTCCTCGTGTGCCTGGCGCGAACAACGGTGAAATGACGCCGGTCAGTCGTCAGGATCTCTCGCGTTTCAAGACGCTCAGCAGCAGCCACCACGCTGGCATCCACGAAGCCGAGCGGAAGGTCGATGTACTTGTGCATCAGTACCGCGGCTCGCGCGACATCCTCCTGCTCGACAGGTTCCGTCGTGAACTCGCCCTCCGCCACAGCCTGCACGAACGCCAACTCGGCAGCAGGACCAATGCGCGTCTGCAGGAGATAGCAGACTTCGGGCAGCACCGAGACTGGCACGACGACACCAGTGGATTGCGAACGCCACCACGCAAGCACTCGCGCGTGCCACGCATCACTCGCGTCGATGAGCGCGTAAAGCGCACCCGTATCCGCGACGACCGTCACTGGTGCGGATCGCGCCAGAGCAACTCGTCTACCCGCTCCGACGTATCCGTCTCACCACTCGAGAACTTCCCGGCAATGGATGGGAGTTCGCCCGCAACCCGCGGATCGGCGAGGTACTGCACGAGCGCCTCACGGACCAGTGTGGCGTAGCTCACCCCCTGCCGCTGGGCGAGACGCTGGAGGCGACGGAGCAACACCTCGTCGATGAACATGGTCGTCCGCTTCATGAGTATATGCTATGACATATATATGCCTCCGTCAACCCCGGGCCGCGCACTCACACACGCTGAGGGTGGACACCAAAGACCACGTCGCGATAAGCTTGTCCCAACGACCGACCTGTTCGGCGCGTCAATATCCTCATCGCCGCACGCTCACCCTGGAGTCAGGATGTCGATCCGTTCACTCACCGCCCTGCTCGTGATGTGCGCTCTCCCACTGGCAGCGCAGCAAGTGGCGCAGTCCGGAACTGCCGCATCGACTACGCGTCGGCCCGCACAAACCGCCGATTGGGCCAAGTGGGAAACACTCGGCAACGGCTACCTGTCGCCCGACGGCGTGTGGGTGGCGTACGATTTTCGACGAGCCAACGGAACCGGTGAGCTGCGCTATCGGAAAGTCTCGTCAGACTCCGACCACACGGTGCGCAACGGGACCGCCGCAACGTTCAGCGGCAACAGCCGGTGGCTGGTCTACACGATCTTGCCAGACACCGCTGGCGGTGGACGCGCCGGTCGCGGCGGACGAGGTGCTGGCGGCGCAACTATCCCGGCAGCAGCCGCAACGCCGCGCGACAAGATCGGCATCGTCGACCTTCGTACGTTGACGACCACCATGCTCGACGAGATCCAGTCGTTCGTCGTCAGCAAGGACGGTCACCACGTTGCCATGCGTCGCTACCCAGTGACGGGACGCACGAGCCGAGGCGCTGATCTCGTCGTGCGCGATCTCGATCAGGGCACCGATGTCGCGTTGGGCAACGTCGCGGAGTATGCGTGGAGCGACGATGGTGCGCTGTTGGCGATGACCATCGATGTCGAAGGAAAGACGGGAAACGGGATTCAGCTCCTCAATGCGTCGACCGGCAGTATTCGCTCGCTCGATGCAGGTGACACGCAATACACCGGACTGACGTGGCGCGCGCGGAGCGAAGATCTCGTCGCCCTACGGAGTCGTGCGGACACCACGTTCGCCGACACGAGTTACGCGGTGATCGCGTGGCGTAAGGCGAGCATGCCTGCGCCCGCAAAGCAGGTTTACGATTTCACGACGGACAAGACGTTTCCAGTTGGAATGCGGGTCGCGTCGTATCGTCGTCCACAGTGGTCGGACGATGGCGCCGTCTTGTTCTTCGGCATTGCGCCGCGCGAGCCCAAGCCGGTGTCCTCGGCGCGTGGAACCGGCCCAGCGCCCGCGCGTGTGGAAGTGTGGCACTGGAAGGACCAGCGCGAATATCACCAGCAGGATCGCCAGTCTGCCCAGGACCGGCAGAAGACCTGGCTCTCGGCCTGGCACCTCGGCACAAACACGATTGTCCGCCTCGCCGACGACGTGCTCGAGACGGTCCAGCTCTCGGACAACCGCCGAATCGGAATCGCCACCGATGAAACTCCGTACTTCAAGGAAGTGATGTCGGGCCGGCCAGTGCGCGATGTCTACACGATTGACGTGGCGACCGGTGCGCGAGAGAGGGTGCTGGAGCGATCCGCGTTCGGCGCGGGTTCGAGTCCCGACGGGCGTTACTTGCTGTACTCGCAGGGTGGTCAGTGGTGGACGTACGACGTGGTCACAAAGGCGCGCGCGAACCTCACCGGCAACGTGAAGAGCGTCTTCGTCAACATGGAAGACGATCATCCGGTACCGGAGCGCCGGCCGTATGGCGTTGCCGCTGGGTGGCTCAAGGGCGAAAAGTCGGTGCTGCTCTACGACCGCTTCGACATCTGGCAGGTGAACGTCAACGGCACGAACCCCGTGCGCTTGACGCGTGGCCGAGAGGATTCGACGGTGTATCGCATCGTGCGTCTTACAGGTGGCGGGGGCGGGCGTGGTGGTGCCGGCGGATTTGGTGCACCGGCCGAACCAGCTGATCCGGAAGACCGCTGGATCGATCCAGCGA
>JBDTMO010000054.1:0-14431 GCA_039934235.1 bacterium
GAGGTTGAAGCCCTGGAAGACGAAGCCGAGCTTGTGGTTGCGGAGGTCGGCGAGGGCATTGCGCCCGAGTCCATCGACGCGGATGCCGTCGAGCGTATACATGCCTTCTGTCGGCACGTCGAGGCAGCCGAGGACATTCATGAGTGTGGACTTGCCCGATCCCGACGATCCCATGATCGCGATCAGCTCGCCGGCATTGACGGTCAGGTCCACGCCGCGGAGCGCGTACACTTTGTTCGTGCCCATGGAGTAGACCTTCTTCACGCCCTCGATGACGATGACAGGGCTCGATGGGTCGGTGCTCACGGGAGCCTGTGCGACGGGGCTTGTCACGGTCCACCGCGTCCACCGGCACGCGTCGGCGTGAGTGGGTTCGCACTCGGAGCCGAGGGTGTCGCCGTGGTCGCGGGCGCGGCACCGACGATCACCTGCATGCCTGCCCGGAGCGAGTCGCTCGTGACCTGGGTGCGCTGTCCGTCGGACAGGCCCACGCGAACGCGAATCGCCTTCAGCGTTCCAGCCGCACTGAGGGTGTAGAGCGTGCCGCCGCTGCCCACGCCGCCCTGGGCGTTCCGCCGCGGGCGGGCAGTGGTGGACGCACCGCCAGCCGCCGCGCCTGCAACACCACGGGTTCCTGCCGGCGCCGCGCCCGTCGATGCAGTCGGCGCCGCAAGTGCTGCGGCCGCGGCGGCGGCCGGCGTGCTGGTGCTACCCGTGCCGCCAGCGCCAGGAGCGCGCCGCCGCGAGGTATCGGTCGCCGGGATGCCCGCGTCGGCGAGCTGCTCGGGAGTCGGCTTGTAGCGTAGGGCGAGATTGGAAACGGTGAGGACGCCCATCGCGGAGCCCGTGATGAACTCGACGGTCGCCGTCATCCCGGGCACGAGCTTGCCGTCGGTGTTGTCGAGGGTAACCACGACGGTGTAGCCCACGACGTTATCGGTGAGCTTGGACTGAAGGCGAACCTGGTCCACCGCCCCGTTGAACGTGCGTCCGGGGTAGGACTGGACGGTAAACTTCACCACCTGTCCGGCCTTGATGCTCGCAATGTCGCTCTCGTCCACGGAGGCGAGGATCTGCATCTGCGAGAGGTCCTGCGCGATGAGGAAGAGCTGCGGAGCGGAAAGACTCGCAGCAACTGTCTGCCCCACGTCCACGTTGCGCTCGACCACCACGCCGTCGATGGGCGCGTAGATGTTCGTGTAGGAGAGATTCTGTCGCGCGCGGTCGAGCGTCACCTGCGCCGACTTCACCCCGGCGACCGCCACGGACAGGTTCACCTGCACGATGCTGAACTCGCTCGCGCTGATGAACTTCTGTGCGATGAGGGGCTGGTTGCGGTCGTATTCCTGCTGGGCCTGCCGCTGCTGGGCTTGTGCCTTCTCGAGCTGCGCCTGGGCGTCGCGCACGGCCTGCTGCTGCAGCGTGGGATCGATGCGGGCGAGCAACTGGCCCTTCTTCACGAGGCTGTTGAAGTCGGCGTGGATCTCCGCGACCTGTCCCGACACTTGCGTGCCTACCTGGACGGTCTTTACAGCGCTCAATGCGCCCGTGGCCGAGACTGTCTGCTCGATGTTGCCGCGGTCGACCGTGGCGAAGCGGTAGGCGGGGGCGGCACTTGCTCTCGAATTCATCACGAACCAGAGGATCGCCGCGATGGCAAGTATCGCGACGACGCCCATCACGATTCGTTTTCGGTTCATCCACAACACAGGTCGGGGACACACGGACTTCGAACTGTCCACGCAGAGCGACGATCGTGCCGTAACGCGCCCTTCGTCGGTTGTCCTCCGATTGTGGTTGATCAGGGCCCGCTGCCGCTGCGCGCGGCGCCCACCTACGATTCATCGAATCTGCTCCGGCTGAACCAGAATATTCCACCAGATACCGACTCATGAACTTTGCGCACGTGACGCTGCCCACTCGAGATGTCGAGCGAACGTGCGCGTTCTTCGCGGCGACACTTGGACTCGCGTTGTTGCCGACGCCGCAAAACTCACCCGTGCCGGTGTACTGGCTTGACCTCGGTCACGGGCAGGAGATGCACGTCTTCCACGTCGCAGAATTCCAGGTGTCGCCATTCGAGAGCGAGTTCGGGCGGCACATCGCGCTCTTTCACCCGCTGGCCGACTTCCCGGCACTGAAGGAGCGCTTGCGTGCGGCGGGCGCTGAGCTGATCGACTCGCTTCGGCCAACTCCCTTCGAACGCTTTTTCTTTCGTGAGCCGGTGAACGGCTACTTTTTCGAGGTCATCGACGCGGACCGCGCCCGGGCGCGCGACTAGGCGCCTTTCGCCATCCACTTGGACCAGTAGAACGTCAGCGGGACGGCGCCGGTATTCAGGATGCCATGAAGGATGTCGCCGGCGCAGTACATGACGGATCCCGGTCCAACTTGCGTCGTGCTGCCATCGCACTCGATCTCGCCGGTTCCGGAGGCGACGAGCATGAACTCTTCTTCCGGATGCCGATGGGGCTCGTGCGGAGATGCACCGGGATCGAGGATGGCCATCCCCATCGACACGCCGCTCAGTTGATCGGTCGGTCCGTTGTAGTGCACGAACACCGTGCATCCCGGAAATTGCTCCGGCGCAATCTGGTCGATGGTGCGCACGCCGTCGGGCAGCTTCGGTGCACGAGTGTCGTTCGTTACGGTCGTGTCGTTTTCGGTGGCCATGATGATGGGGAGGTGAGGAGCAGCAGTGTTGCGGCACGGGCTTGGATGGTTGTCATCCCGCATGAGCGAAGCGAACCAGTTGTCATCCTGAGCGAGCGAAGCGAGTCGAAGGATCTGCACCCTTGCTCCCTGGCGTTCGTTGAACGCGTGGAGAGAAGATCCCGACACGCGCTCGCCGTGCTCGCGCCTGCGGGATGACATCCATTCGCACGCTAGCTGATGTTGCAGCTTTACGGAACCTTCCGAAAGCTGAACTTGATGGCTGGCGGCGTCATACCATCCGGATACTTGAAATCCACGCCGCCAAAGCGCATCACGCCCGAGAGTGTTCCATTCTTCAGGATGCCATCGTGCACGAGCACGCCGCGCGGACGCATCCCGTTCATGTAGCCGAAGCTCAGGCCCACAGGAGTAACCTTTAGATAGGTGATCTTCTCGATCATTTTTTCTCCCGGCGCCGGCTCGTTCTCCACTTCACCCTCCACGCGTCCGCCCACCACTCGCAAACGCAGGTGATGACGCGGCCGCCCCGCGTACAGCTCATCGCTGTTCATCCACACATCCCCGATCCACTCGCCCAGGTACGACTTCGCCTCATCGGGAGTGGGAAAGGGCGTCGCCATCAACCCTTCTACGGTCTCGGATGGCGGCGGCCGACGCTCGACATCCGCGATCCTCGCCAGTAGCGCAACACTGTTTGCGGGTTTGCCATAGCCCGCTTCCATGATGGTGTACGCTTCATGCGCCGCCTTGCCACGCCCTTCCATCAGCAAATCTTCCGCGACGTTTTCGAGCAGGTGCCTGGGCGGAATCACGTCAGCGCCGAGTGATTCGCCCACTTTCTTGTAGTAGGGCAGAATGCTGGTCGTCGGTGCAACCGGCGCAGCAAGCATGGAGTAGTCACTGAACACCTGCCGCAGCCCGAGGTAGGCGCCCAGCATGAACATCGATTCGTGCGATTCCATGTTGAGCCGCTCGTGGTGGAGCTTCCACGTTGGACGCGCGGCCGCGACGAGTGATGTCCACTGGGCATCGGGCCATGAAAATCTTGCCTCGTATGACGCATAGCGAAGTGGCGTTTCTGATTTTTCAGCGGCCGCTGTGAGCTTCTTCGCCAGCCAGTTCTCGCCCAGGTGAATTGGCGTGTCGAGGGCGATGACGGCGCGAAACGTCGTGCGAGTGGCGGCAACGTACGTCGCGAGTATGCCACCCGATGAATGCCCGACGAACACGCGTGGCTTGCTACCGCGGAATTGGCGGTCTACGGCGGGCAACAATTCCTTCTCGATGAAGTCGAGGAAACGATCCCCGCCTTCGTGAGTGCTGCTGCCGCTCACGGACAGGCCGGGTGGCGTCAGGTCGCGCAGCCGATTGGTGTTTTCGATGGCAACGATGACCATTTCCGGAATCTGCCCCTGCTGGCTCAACTCCTCGCTCACCGCGGCAGCTGCGGGGAGATCTGCCTCGCCGTCGAGAATGATCGCAACGGGATATCTCCGCTCGCTCGCTGTCACCAGCCACGACCGCGGGAACGCGACATTGATGCGACGCGTCTCACCGAGGATCGACGACGCAATGCGAAACGTCCGTGCTTCGCCACCGAGCGACCCGCGAGTCGTTCGGCCGGAGTCGGCAATCAGCGCCGGGGATTGAGCATGCGCCGCGGCACCGATCAGCAAAACGAGAGACAACGCGCGCAGTGGCAATTTGGACTCCGATGAAGAAGGACGCAGCGACGATGGCGTACGGGCATCGACTCTCCAATGCCGAAGGGGCGAACGCACGATTCTTAGGGGCAGGCGAACGTCGTTCGTGGTTGCAGGGAACAGGGCGCGCCCTCACCATTCGCTCGTGAACCCTTCTGACCCGCCCCGGGACCGTTCGCGCTGGCACGCCACCACCTTCGCGTACGCGCTGGTTGTTGTGCTGGCGATTGTGCTGGGTATGCTGGCGCTACCGCCTCAGCTACCGGGCGGAGTAAGCATCGGACGGACCTTTCCGCGAACGCCGGGCCCACCCCCGAACTTTCGCACGCTGCTCTATCTGCTTGGCGTCGGTTCCGCGGCGTGGTACGCAACGGCGCTGGCGTTTCCCTTTCTCTTATGGGGAGCCCGACGCATCGACATCGGTCGACGGCATCGACTCCACGCTCTCGGCGTCACCGTTAGCGTCGTTGTGGCACTCTTCGCGCTTACGTCGGTTGGCGAATATTTCATCGCGTTTCAGGGTGCGCCGAACCCGCCCGGGTTCGCATCGTATTTGCCCCTCGCACTCCGAACGTATCTGCTCCCCTGGGTCGCCGTCATCGGCATCGTTTCGGCCATCGAGGCACGACGCCGCGCACATGTTGCCGCCCTCGAGCGCGAACGACTGCGAGCGCAAGTCGCGGAGCAGCGACTCATCGCGCTCACTGGACAACTACATCCACACTTTCTCTTCAATACTCTTCAGGGCATATCGACGCTGATCCATCGCGACGCGGAAGCGGCGGATGAGATGCTGGCCACCCTCAGCGATCTGCTGCGCGAGCTACTCCGCCATCGCGATCACGTGTTGGTGCGTCTTGACGAAGAACTCCGCTACACGCGGTCCTACCTCGAGATCTCGCAAATGCGGTTCTCGGACCGACTGCGTTTCGAGATTGATGCGCCGCCGGATCTGCTGCACGCCGCCGTGCCGTTATTCATCCTGCAGCCGCTGGTGGAAAATGCAGTGACGCATGGCATCGGCAGTCGCGCGCGTGGCGGGCGCATTGTCGTCAGTGTGTCGCGTGCAGGCGATCGCATTACGCTCCAGGTGGTGGACGACGGCGCAGGACTCGGCAGCGGTGTGCAGCGAGATGGCGTCGGGCTGGGCAACACGCGGGAGCGATTGCTTGCGTCGTACGGACAGGAGCAGAGCCTTACGCTCACGAGTGAAGCGGGGGGCGGCACACGGGCCGTGGTCGTGATTCCCTTCCGTCCGCTCGAGCGGGAGGCGGAGCGCGAATGACTCGCCTACGAGTCGTGACGATCGACGACGAGCCGTTGAGCCGCGAACGCGTCAGCACGTTGGTGCGCGACACGCCAGATCTCGAGCTCGTAGGTGAGGGGCGCAACGGGCTCGAAGGCCTGGACCTGATCACGAGGCTCGTTCCCGATGTGATCTTCGTGGATGTCGAGATGCCCGAGCTCGACGGGTTTGGTGTCATCGCGTCACTCGACGTGAACCCGGCGCCGGCCGTCGTCTTCATCACCGCCTACGAACGCTACGCATTGCGTGCGTTCGAGGTTGGCGCAATCGACTACCTGCACAAGCCGGTTACGCGCTCGCGCTTCGCCGCTGCCGTTGCGCGCGCCCGCGAGCGTGTTGCGCACCGGTCGGAAGCACAGTGGCGCGAGGTGCTGGCAGGTGCGGCTGCCGCCGAGCGAGCGCGCGGACTGCGGACTCGGTTCGTGGTGCGGCGTGGCAACGTCCACCATTTCGTGCCCGTAGATCAGGTGGATTGGATCGATGTCGCCGACAACTATCTGCAACTGCACGTGGGCGCGCGTTCACACCTGTGTCGCGGTACAATGAAGCAAGCGCAGGACGAACTTGACCCCGAACGGTTCATCCGTATTCATCGGTCGGCGATCGTTGCAGTCGATCGCATCGTTGCTATCCGAAGTACCGAGTCCGGCGCGCATGTCATCGAGCTCCGTGGCGGTACGGAAGTGCGCGGGAGCCGGCAATACGCCGACTCCATTCGCGCCCTCCTGCGCTAGCGTACACTCGGCGTGGAATGGTTGCTGCTTCGCAACTCAGCTCTCTACTCATCGCTGTCCGGCTCTAACGCACGAGCCATATCACTGATGCTCACACACAGCAACGTGCACCCGCATTCCTCAGACGATCCCGTCATCGCCTGGCTCCTCGACGCCGACCCGTCACTGCGCTGGCAGGTCATGCGCGATCTTACCGACACGCCCGCAGAGACAGTCGCGGCCGAGCGTGCGCGTGTAGCGGTTGAGGGATGGGGGCCGAGGCTACTCGATCAACAGCGTCCCGACGGACAGTGGGGCGATGGCGTGAGCACGCCGTTCTGGTGGTCGAACATGTACACCCTGCTCTTCTTGCGCGACTTGGGCCTGGACCCAACGAGCACGCGCGCGCGAACGGCAATCGATCTCGTTCGCAACGTCACGTGGGGACACGAGGTCGGAGATTCGCCGTTCTTCGACGGCGAAGTCGAACCGTGCATCAACGGCCGAGTTGTCGCACTCGGCGCCTACTTTGGTGTACGTAGCGATCGGCTCGTGGATCGCTTGCTCAGCGAACAGCTCGCGGACGGCGGCTGGAACTGTGAAGCGGAGCGCGGCTCAGTGCGTTCGTCGTTTCACACGACGATCTGCGTTGTCGAAGGATTGCTCGCGTTCGAGCAGGCGTTCGGCGCCACGGCGGCGATCGCGGATGCGCGGATGCGCGCGCATGAGTATCTCCTCGAACGGCGACTGCTGCGCCGGTTGTCGACGGGAGACATCATCCAACCAGCATGGACCCAGTTCGCCTTTCCAACACTGTGGCATTACGACGTGTTGCGCGCGCTCGACTATCTCCGCGACGCAGGCGTACGGCCGGATGCCAGAGTCGATGGGGCCATTGCCGTCGTGCGCGAACGGCGCCAGGCCGACGGACGCTGGTTGCTCGACGTGCGGCACCGCGACACGCTTCACGAGGAATTGGCCGGCGCCGTTGGAGCGCCGAACCGCTGGATCACACTGCGCGCCCAGCGCGTTTTGAACTGGTTCGCATGATAAGCCTGCATGATGGCATAACGCCTTGCGGGTGATGTTCATCGTTGTTCCTCGGCGCCCTTTGCCTCTCTGCGTCCCTCTGCGGTGCGCCAGCGCTGAAGGTTTTACGCGCACCGCCTCCAAACCACGACCAGCATGTCAGACCTGCCGACCACGCGCCGCGATGCGATCAAGCAGATGGGTGTCGGTGCCGTTGCGCTGGCACTGCCAGGCTTTGTGCTGCGACGCCCGGAGCCACTGATCGTCGCCGGACAACCCGCCGAGCTCACCGTGTCACCCGTGAGCGCCCTGACTGTGCGTCTCACTGTGCGCGCGACCGGATCACAATCGCAAGCGATTCCGTTTACCGGCGCATTGGTCCGCGACGACTTCGGACGTGCCGCGCTGCGAAGCACGCGCACCTCGGCAAGCGCGCGTGTCGGCGATGTCGTCGTCACACTGGGCGCCTCGAGTGAAGGCAGGCCGAGCATCACTGTAAAGACAAGCAAGGGCGCAATCGTCCAGCTTCTCACGCTCGACGCCGCGTTGCCGGGGATGACCTTCCGTCTGCCCACAGGCTCTCTCCTCGGGCTCGGCGAAGGCGGCGCGCAGTTCGATCGCAAGGGCATTATCGATCAAATGCGGAACGGGCAAAGTGCCTATCGCCTAGCCACGCACGGCACCCGTGCGCCGGTGCAATGGCTCATCGGCACCGACGGGTGGGCCATGTTCATCCATCAACCGTATGGCGCGTTCGATCTTACGGGAACAGACGGCAAGTTTACGCCAACCATCCTTCCGCCGACTGGCAATCAACTCGTCAACAGCCCGAACCCTGTTGAATCGACGGTCGGGCTGCCGCTCGATGTGTTCGTCGTTGCGTCGAAAAACCCGGAAGTCATCATGCGCGAGTACGCACGCATTACAGGACTTCCGGAAATGCCAGCGCGCTGGACGCTCGGCTACCAGCAATCGCATCGCACGCTCGCTGGCCCCAGCGAGATCATGGGCGTCGCGCGCACACTCCGCGAGAAGAAGCTTCCGTGCGACACCCTCATCTATCTCGGCACCGAGTTTACGCCGTCTGGGTGGAACACGCGAAACGGCGAATTCACGTGGCATCCGACGAACTTTCCAGAGCCAAAAAAGATGCTCGACGAATTGCATGCCGAGCATTTCAAGGTTGTACTGCATACCGTAATCGAGGGTCGTCGTCTTACCGGAACAGTGAGCGACCCTTGCACGGCGTCGCCGTTGCCGAGTGGTCGGACCGCCGACAACCAGTGGCCGCCCGATCGGCAGGTGTCGTGCTACTGGCCTATCCACAAATCATTGATGGACGTTGGCGTCGACGGATGGTGGCCGGATCAGGGCGATGGCTACGATGGACCGTCACGCTTCGCCCGTCACCGCATGTATTGGGAGGGCACGCAAATGTATCGGCCGAATGATCGCCCTTATGCGTTGCATCGCAATGCGTCGCCCGGTATTCAGCGCTATGGTGGCTTCATCTGGTCTGGCGATGTGCAGTCGCGCTGGGAAACGCTCAAGCAGCACGTGGCCATCGGTGTCAACAGTGGTCTGTCTGGCTTCCCATTGTGGGGAACCGACATCGGCGGCTTTTACGGGACGGCCGAGTATACCGGCGAGTTGTGGGTGCGGTGGTTTCAGTTTGGTGCGTTTTGCCCGCTCTTCCGCTCTCACGGACGCAATTGGCACTTGCACACGCCGTGGGGTTGGGACGGTGGCGATGGTGGCCCGAACGAGACGTCGACGTTTACGCCAGATCCGAGCGAGTTGCATAACGCGCAGGTCGAGCCCATTTGCCGAAAGTATCTCGAGTTGCGTTATCGCTTGATGCCCTACCTGTACACCGTGGTGCGTGACGCGCAGGAGACGGGTATGCCGGTCATGCGCGCGCTCTGGTTGCATCACGCGGATGATCCGTCGGCGGTCGCGCGCGGTGACGAATATCTGTGGGGCCGCGATATACTCGTCGCGCCCGTATTCGAAAAAGGCGCCACCACTCGGCGGCTCTATCTGCCGAAGGGTGACTGGTATGATTTCTGGACGAACGAGCGCGTGACTGGAGGGCGGGAGGTAGAACGCCCGGTGGATCTTGCGACGTTACCGCTGTATGTGCGTGCCGGAGCGGTGATCGCCACAGGGCCTGTGCGCCAGTACGTCGACGAGCCGAGCAGCGAGCCGATGACGCTGACGGTGTATCCGGGTGTGGATGGGACGTCGAGCTGGTACGACGATGACGGTCACTCGTTCGACTATCGGAGAGGCGAATGGATGCGGGTGGTGATGCAATGGCGTGAGAAGGAGCGTCGGTTGACGCTGCGTCTTGCGCCGCGCGCGAAGATGATGTCGCCGTTGGAGCGTCGGATTGTGGTGCGAGTGTCTGGTTCGAGCGTCGAACGGAGTGTCGTGTTTAGCGGCATGGCGATTGACGTGCGATTGTGAGCCAGCCTCGCCGCTCTTATGCGGACACCAAGACTGGATGCGTACGTTGGAAGGCGCTTGCAACGTTCGTCTTTACGTGACAACTTGGTAAAGCACTACTTGGCTGCAGCTTTGTCTTCTAACGAAGGGAGACCTATGCGCCGCTTCACGCCTTTGCTTCGTCCGTCGCACGTGCGCCCGTGGTTCCTCGCCAGCGTTCTCACACTGGCATGCGTTGAGCCGCAAACCGCTCCCCTGCCCACGAGAGCGAGCGACCCGGCGGCGATTGCCCCGTTGACCAGTCGCGTGAGTTGCGTCGCAGACGTTCGCGTGCTGCGCGTGACGTGCGGCACTGGCGCACTGGCGGAATCGCCCGCCCTGTTCAAGAGCGCAAGTCCCAGTGGGCCCAGTCGCGATCTGATTCTTGGCGGTCAAAACAGCTTTGTCAAATTGGCGTCGAGCAACGTGGCGTACGCTGGCGACGTTTTCTCGTTCAATACGACCGTAACGAACCTCATCGAGCAGAGCCTTGGCACATCCGATGGCTTGACTGTCGATCCCGCCGGCGTGCGCGTATTCATGGAAAGCTCGCCGCAAACGCTTACGGGAAGTGGGGCAATCGACTACACCAATCCGGCGGGTGGTGGGTCGCTTGTGGATGGTTTCGCGACGTTTACGCAGAGTAACCAGGCATACTATCAGTACGCGGGGATTCTTCACCCCTTGCAGGCGTCGAGCGCTAGGACGTGGCGTTTGCACGTACCGTCGACCGTGCTCTCATTCTCGTTCGTCGTCTACGTTGATGCTCCCGTTCAGTATCCCACGGGTTGGATCGAGCTGACACCGCCAGCTGCGATGGTCGCGGCGGGCAATAGTGTGCCACTCACCGCAACTGTGAAGGACGCCGTTGGACGCACGCTGGGCGGCCAGACGGTGACGTACAGCACGAGCAATTCCGCTGTCGCGTCGGTGAGCCCGTCGGGAGTTGTCGGCGGTGTCGCCGACGGCGCGGCGACGATCACAGCGACGTCGACGACTCGAACCGGATCGGCCGTAATCGCTGTAGGTGCTGTGGCTCCAGTTGCGTATCAGCTTTCCGGGCTCGACTTGGGCCTGCACGCCGATGGGTCTGCACCCGGGTCACCGGTATCGGAGGCGAAGGTGCTCGCGCTCATGTTGCGGCTGATGCCCTACGCCAAGTCTCTTCGTTCTTACAGCATGAGCAATGGCGACGAGTTCATCGTCGTTCACGGGCATCAATTGGGATTCCAGGTTGCGTGCAGCGCTTTCCTGAACAACAGCGCGAACGATCCTACGGAGATCGCAGCGCTCAACGCGGCAATCGATCGGGGGCTCTGCGATCTCGCTGTGGTGGGAACCGAGACATTTACGTCGACTCCCCTGCAGGAAGGCGACCTGCTTCATTTCATTCAACTGGTTGCCCCGCATAGCAACGCCGCGGGAATTCGGGTGACGACAGCCCAGACATTCGATCAGTACTTGAATCACCGCGCATTGTTCAACAGCGTCGACGTGGTTTTCGCGAACTTCTTTCCATACTGGCAGGGCACGCCTGTCGATACGGCTATCGCTCCGCTCTTTGAAGGCTTCCAGCTCGTTGACTCGCTGGCCAGGGCCCTGGGTAAGACAGTAATCGTATCGGAGGCTGGTCATCCCTCTGCCGGTAACGCATTCGTGGCGTCGCCATGGGGACCGCCGGGTGCCATCCCGTCGCCGACAAATGCGTCGAGCTACTTCTTGAGCTTTGCGTCATGGGCCCGCGCACTCAATGTGCCCTATTACTACTTCAGCGCGTACGACGAGCCGGGCAAGGCCACCGTGCAACTCCCGCAAGAGGGCCACTTCGGCATCTGGGACGGCACCGGTGTGATGAAGACAGGGATGCAGCAAGTCTTCGATGGCGTCACACTACCACTTGTCGGCGGCGCGGGCACGCCGAGCATCCAGTTCGCTCACGTTCCCACAAAAGGCAGTCTGTCCGATGTGGTCGTGACGGGCACGGTCTCGCATGTAAAGCCGGCGGACTATGCCGTCGCTCTGTATATCAAGGTGAGCGGATCATGGATCAATAAGCCGTTTTACGAAGCGCCGGCGGTCGCGGTGCTGGCTGACGGAAGTTGGCGGTGCGTCTACGTTACCGGCGGAAGCGACCAGGATGCCACCGACATCGCGGCATTCCTCATTCCGATTACCTCTAGACCTCCGATCCTCGTGTTTGGCCAGACCGGCACTCTGCCGAGCGCCTTGGCCGCTTATCCCACTGTGCAGGTCACGCGGTAAACGATGAGCACGAACCTGGCCGTCAACGCCGAGGGGTACTTCGCCGAGTAGCCGAGGAGCCGCAGTTCCCTCACTAGCGCCAGGATTCGTGTTGGAAACCGAAGCTGCCCTTCTTACCGAGTCGCCAGCGAATCTGATTCCAGATGATTGCGCCGCGCCCCACTGCCACGGCGCTCGCCGCTGATTGTCCAGTTACCCGCGCAATGAGTTCGCGCGCTTTGCCCGGATCACTTAGCACATCGGTGAGAAGGCGCGGATCGACAAAGTTTGCGCAGAACGCATCGGCCAACTTCTGGCGGCCACTTGCATTGTTCGCGCGACCGTCGCTGCCGAATTGCGCGGCGAGCATCTCTTGCGCGCCCTGTGGCAGCCCTTCGAGCAACATGTTGTTGAACCGGAAGGCCGCCTCGCCGTGATCGTGGAAAAATTGTTCGAACGTCGATTCAATCCAGGGCGCATCGAATGCCCCGGCGCCGTGCTCCACGATGGAATTCGTGAGGTGACGCGCCATCTTGTTGCCATTGTTCGCCCCTTGGGCGCCAATGGGATCGAACGACATACCGGCGTCCCCAACGAATGTCACCACACGCCCTGACGGGAGGTGGCCGACAGGCTTGCGAACGGTGGGAGTGATCTTGCCGACGAGCCATCCGTTAGGATCGGCCAGCGTCATGTCCTTGGCCCATTCCCAATCCCACGGATAGACGGCGCGAATCAACCGCTTGAACCCAGCCACCACATCGTGGCCCGATTGGACATCCTGAAAGAGGTCCATGGGACCACCGAGCCGTGCCTCGGAGAAGAGATTCCAGCAGGGCCCGATATCCTTGTGATGGTACGGCGTCCACACACTCTCGCCTGCGGTTGGCAGCTCATAGAAGCGAGCGGGTACGCGACGCATGTCGCGTGTGTCGTTGGCGTTGGCAACCGTTACCATGGCCAGATGACGCTGTGGCGCGTCGTAGACGCTTCGCTCCTTGTCGACCGAAAGGAGATCGCTCAACGCGCCCCTGCCAGCCGCCACGATCGTCAGGTCGTGCTCCGCGGCAATTTCGTCAAGACGCGCCATGTCGACCTTGCCGACATGCAGGAAGCCGCCCCGAGCTTCGAACTCGTCGAGCCAGCACTTGCTCTGTAATCGCAGGTCGATCGCGGCTGCCGGAGTATCGAAGCGCCCGTTCATGACGAGAAATGGAGTGCCGGGCCTCAGGCAGAGGACGAGATTCACGCCCGCAATTCCGGGAGCGTAGTCCTGCCAGTAGTCGAGCCCCAGCTCCCGCTCGTATTCGAGCGCAAGGCCAAAGCGCACCGCGGTCCCAGTCGGCTTGCTCTCGTGAAACCACTGGTCTGCCGTTCGATCGGAGTAGAGATCGACGGCGTATCCGGCCTTCAGCAAGCCATGGGCGTTGAGCAGTCCTGCCTGTCCGGCTCCGACAATCGCAATTCGACGCATGTGTCGCACACGAATTGCCGACCGGAAACCGGACAGTACCGCGCTCTTACGGTTGCGGCTTCTTCACGACCGTAACTGTCAACGCCGACGGATATTCCGCAGAGTGGTGCACCACGTTGTGCGCCACGACGCCCTTCGCTTCGTCGTAGTTGTTCCCGCCCGTGTTCAGGTTGCGATCGAACCGCGGGAAGTTGCTGCTCGACACCTCGATGCGCAGCTTGTGCCCCTTCTCGAAATAGTTGCTGGTGTTCAGCGGCTGCAGCGTCACCTTGGCCACCTTGCCTTTCTCCAACCACACCAGCGGCTTGTCATAGCCGTTGCGATACCGCATGCGCTGGATGGACTCGTCGAGGTTGTAGGCCTTACCATCCGGATACACGTCGAGAATCTTCACCGTGAAATCCGTGTCCTTGGCGTCTGAATCCACAAAGAGCGTCGGGATGATCGGTCCACTCAGCTCCGTGCCTTCTGTAAAGGCATCGCTCGTGAACACCAGCACGTCTGGCCGGGCTTCCACTTCGCGCTGATCGAGCGAGCCGGCACCCACTGCATTGCCCTGGCAGCAGACGTTGCCGCCATGTGACATCACGGGCTTCGCCGGATCGTACGAAAAGCGGTCTGGCTTATCGGACGTCGGCTTCGCTGTGCTCAGGGTGCCGTCGCCGTTCAGCGTGTTGGCATTGCCCCCGCTGTTCAGGTAAAACGTCAACGGCTCGGCACCACGCGGCGGCCACTGGTCAGAACTCTGCCACTTGTTCATGCCCATCGTGTAGTAGCGCACCTTCGGCATCGTATCGAGCAC
>JBDTMO010000055.1:0-14355 GCA_039934235.1 bacterium
GCACCATTGTCCCCGATCCGAACAACACCCTCCGAGACGACAAGCCTCCACGTGAGACTCGATTCCACCGCTCCGGTCCCGCTCTACCAGCAGGTGGCCGCCGACATCCGGCGCAAGATCGTCTCGCGGGAAATGCCGGTGGGCTCGCAGATTCCTCCGCACCGGGACTTGGCCACCCAGTACGGCGTCTCCGTCATCACCATCAACAAGGCGCTCGCCGGGCTTGTCAGCGAGGGCGTCCTCTATAGCCACGTTGGCCGCGGCACCTACGTCATGGTACGTCCAGCGTCGACGTCCGGCATCGCCGCCCCGACCACCATCGGTTTCGTGCTGCGCGACCTGAGCAGTCCCTACTTCTCCCTCATTGCGCACGGCGCCCAGCAGCGTGCCGACGCACTCGGTGTGGGCGTCCTGTTTGCCTCCAGCTCCAATCGCGTCGATCGCGAAGAGGAGCAAATCCGCCGACTCCTGGCACTCGGCGTTCACGGCTTCATCGTCGTCTCGATGAGCCGCACGTCGCAGCTCAACGAGTCTGTGCGCGCGCTGCACCAGGCCCAGTTTCCCTACGTGGTGGTCTCGTATACGGTGGGCGACGACGTCCCCTATGTCGGAGGTGACCTCGACATGGCCGGATACATGGCGGGCCAGCACCTCGCGTCACTCGGATACCAGCGGTTCGGATGCCTCATCGACAAGAGGGGCAGCCCGAATGGGGAACTGCGCATGGGCGGGTATCGGCGAGCGCTCAAGGAAGCAGGGGCTCGAATCGACGACGCGTTCGTGTTCGAGCACGCCATGCCGGGCGAGGAGAACGACTACGAGTCGGGTTATATCGCTGGTGAGCTGATCGCCACCCTCGCTTCGCGACCCGATGCCATGTTCTGCTTCAACGACCTCGGCGCGCTTGGCCTCGAGGACGGGCTGCTCGACTCTGGCATGCGCGTGCCGGAAGACGTCGCGATCGTCGGACTGGACGACATCGAGCTCGCGGCGCGGGCGCGCGTTCCGCTCACCACCCTGCGCCAGCCAGTAAACGAAATCGGCGCGCGCGCCCTCGATACCGTGCTGGCGCGGCTGCGCGGCGAACACCCGCCAGTGCGCCAACTCTTCGCGCCAGAACTGATCGTGCGGGCGTCGACCGTCGCGCTGGCGCCGACGGAATCCTGAATGGTTGTCGGCTGTATCAACCGATCGACGCAACACTCTGTCATCCCGCAGGAGCGAGCGCAGCGAGCGAGTGTCGGGATCTACCGGTGGATCTCGCGAAGCAGGCCGAGGTTGGACGAATCGCAGATCCCGACATTCGCTCCGCTCATGCGGGATGACATATCACGATAGCGTTGCGTCGACTGGTTGCATTCACCCGTCCTCCACTACGCTCAGCGACAATTATGGAAAGTTGAAGCGCTCCGGATCCGCGTTTCGCATGTCGGCCGGGATGTGCTCGAGCGCGCGCGAATGTCGGGTTGCGAAGCTGCGCCGCTGCCCGTCGCAGTGGGGGAAGAAACTCGTTCACGCCCTGTTCCGCGATGTCGGGCACTGGAAACTTCACCGTCGAATCCGCATAGGGCGCAACAAAGAGCAGTGCCTTCTCGATGCTGCCGCCGCTCGGCGACGTATAGTGCCAGAGGTCCACGCCGACGTGCCGTCCCATCTCGGCGAGCATGGTGAACGCGTCGAGGTTGAAGAGGCTGTAGTGCAGGGGACGCGTACGGTCGAGCTCCCGCTTCTGCTTTCCCTCCGCGTCGATCTGGCTGGAAATGCGGTAAGTCCCGCTCTCTCCGATGGCCGAGCGCGCGCGCGTGCTGTCGCCCACGAACAGCGCGAGCGCCGCGATCTGTTCGTCGTAGAAGACGCCGTGATTGTTGGTGGTATTTCGCTCCTCGATCCCGTTCTTGCTCTCGGATAGCCAGGTGAGATAGCCTCGGCACCACGCGACCATGCCATCCATGTCGCGCTGCGTCCAGGCCGGCGCACCCTCGAGCAGGCGCAGTGCGTCCACGAGCTCGGGCATGTGTCGGGTATCGATGATGCCAAAGCTCCGTCCTTCCGTGACGCCCAGGACTGCCTGTGCGAAGCGAAGGTTGGGGTTCATCCGCGTGGCGGAGTCGAGAAAGAATACGCGGAGATGTTTCGCGGCACCCTCCGAGTAGCGCACGTCGCCGGTGAAGTACCACGCCAGCGCCAGCGCGTGCGCCCGAGCGATGGTCTGCTGCAGCCGTAGTCCGTCATGATCGCGCCGGCTCGCCGGATTCATTTGGCCGTCGCGGTTCACGTACGGCAGGCCATTCGCCGTTGCTGGGTTCGGCCAGAAATACGGCGCCATGCTCATGTAATCGTGCTTGTCGCCACTCGACGGCGTGTTTCCCTTTTCCATCACCGATACCGGCGGCGTGGCGAGTGCGGCGCCCGCGGTGGCGAGCAACGCGTCGAGCGTCACACGCAGCGAGGCATCGCCCTTCGCGAGCGACTGCTTGGCCTCGGCGAGACGATCGCCGCGGAGAAGAATCGTTCGCGGGACCGCCACGGGCTGCGCGCGTCCGGTCGCCTGCGCCTGCAGCACGCGGAACGTCCCGGCGCCCGTGAGCTCGCCCATGCACAACAACGAACAGAGGCCGAGGAGGCGTCGCAATTCAGTGCGAGGTGGGGTCATCGGGATGTGCATGCTTGGTGGAGTTGGTGCGCAGTTAAGAGTGCAGATCCTTCGACTCGCTTCGCTCGCTCAGGATGACAGACAACTCGCTTCGCTCGCTCAGGATGACAAACAACTCGCTTCGCTCGCTCAGGATGACAAACAACTCGCATTGCTCGCTCAGGATGACAAACAAGGGTGCAGATCCTTCGACTCGCTTCGCTCGCTCAGGATGACAAGCCTTACCAGAGCCCCGGCATGAGAAAGTCTTTTCGCACCGGCGTGAAGACGTCGATGAGTGCTCCGTTCTCCAGCGCCCGAACGCCGTGGACGACATTGGCCGCCGTATAGAAGCAATCTCCGGCAACGAGTCGCGAGGTGTCGGCGCCGATGGTCACGTCGAACTGGCCTGCCGCTACGTACGTGGCCTGCCGATGAGGGTGATGATGGAGAGCCCCCACGGCGCCCGCGTCGAATTCCACGCGCACCACCATGAGCTCATTGCCGTGCCCCAGGACTTGGCGCCTGACGCCCTCGCCGGCTTCATCCCACGAGACGTCGGCGCCATGCACGAATGCCTGCCGGTCGGTCACGGACATACTCCTCCTCTCGCTGCGGAAGGCCGGCTGAACGGCAGGTCGCCGAAGTTGGTCGGAGCGTTGAGGTCGATTGGCATGTGCAGGAGGACGGTGGGTTTTGTTCGCGCGGCAAACAATAGCCGTGCAATTGATGATGTCAATAGTATCAAAGCGCCATGATCCCAACTCGGCGAGGCTCCATCCAGTGAATTAACCTCATCGATAATATCAATATTGACAATATCAATAATATCGCTTCTATTGTCCACCCGCTGAACTAACGGAACCGGACACGCCCCGGTCGAACCCCATTTCACGCGCCCGCTCGCAGCCCGCACGACCCTCATCGGAGCATCCGGAATGACAATCACGAGACGATGTGCTATCGCCCTGGCAATCCTTGTTGCCGGCGCTCGCGCGTCACGCGCGCAGGGAGCCACGGGCTCGATTCAGGGAGTCGTGCGATCCGAGACCGGACCACTCGAAGGCGCCAACGTCAGCATCGTCGGCACCCCGCTCGGAGCGCTCACGCACGCAGACGGCCGCTACTCCATCGTGAACATCCCGCCCGGCGCACACACGCTTCGCGTCGTCCGGCTCGGCTTCACGCGGCGCGACCTCCCGATTGCCATCACCACCGGCCAGGCGCTGACGCAGAACATCGACCTGAAGGAGGCCGCTGTCTCCCTCGAACAGGTCGTCGTCACGGGCTACGGATCCTCAGCACGGCGCGACGTGACAGGCTCCATCGCTTCCGTGTCCAGCAACGACATCGCCACACTCCCCGTCCCGCGTGTTGACCAGGCCATCTCCGGCCTCGTCGCAGGCGTCCAGGTGCAGACGACCAACGGCCAGCCCGGATCGGAGATGCGCATCCGCATCCGCGGCGGCAACTCGCTCAACGGCAGCAACGAGCCACTCGTCGTCGTGGATGGCGTCATCGGCGCAGACCTGAACCAGATCAACCCGAACGACGTCGAGGCCGTCGACGTCCTCAAGGACGCCTCGGCCACGGCGATCTACGGCGCACGCGGCGCCAATGGCGTCATCCTCGTCACGACGAAGCGCGGAACTCCGGGCGCGATGCGCTTCGCCTACTCGGGCTACACCGGCTCGCAGAACGTATCGAAGCACATCGACCTGCTGACCGCCGACGAGTTCGCGACGATGTTCATGCGCAACCCGAATCACGACAAGACCGTCACGTACGACACCACCGTGACCCACGCCACCACCGATTGGCAGAACACGGTATACAGGTCGGCGCCCATCCAGAGCCACGACGTACGCCTGAGCGGAACCAACGGCGGCACAAGCCTCATGGCGGGCGCGTCGCTGTTCCAGCAATCGGGCATCGTCACCAACTCCACGTTCAATCGCGGCGCCGTCCGGTTCAACCTGGACCAGCAGCTCGGCACCCGGATCAAGGCGGGAACACGCGTGACGTTCAGCCGCTCGACCGGCCACGCCATCCGCGTCAACGACGGCTACGGCACCGCCGGCGGCCCGGTGACGATGATGGCACTCCGCTGGGCGCCCACCATCCCCGTATACGCGGCGGACGGCAGCTACAGCCCGCCGCTGCTCGCCTCGCAGACATTCGACAATCCACTCGCGATCGTAAACCTGCTCGACAACAAGACCACGGCCGACTACCTGCTCGGAAACCTGTTCGCCAACATCGAGCTGCTGCACGACCTGAACTTCCGTTCGAGCGTGTCATACACATCGAACGACGGAAAGCAGCAGATCTATACCTCGCGGCTCCTGCGCGCCGCACTTGGCTCCGGCCAGGCGAACGTGAACAGCGTCGGCTACACCACGTTCCTTTCCGAGAACACGCTCACGCTGCACCGCAGCCTGGGAAAGCACGAAGTCACCCTGCTCGGCGGTGTCACGGCACAGAGCAACAACCGCGACAGCACCACAGCGCAGGGCGTGGGCTTCACGAGCGACCTCCTTGGCTACAATCGCCTGAATCTCGCGCAGACCATCATCGCCGGTTCCAGCTCCGCGCGGGAACAGGTGCTGTCGGGACTCGCGCGAATGAACTACGGCTACGCCGGCAAATACCTCATCACGGCATCGTATCGCGCCGACGGCGCGTCGAAGTTCGCAACCAATAACAAGTGGGCGTACTTCCCGTCCGTCGCGCTCGCATGGCGCGCGAGCGACGAAGATTTCTTCCGTAACAGGCTTCCAGGCATCAGCGAGTTGAAGCTGCGCGCCAGCGTCGGGCGCACCGGCAGCGACGCGGTGAGCCCCTATCAATCACTCGCGGCATACAGCGTCGGCTCGCCCTACGATCTCGGCACCGTGACGTTCAACAACGGCGCGAATCCAAGCCGAAACGCCAACCCCAACCTCAAGTGGGAGACGACGACGCAAACCGACGTCGGCTTCGACCTTGGCCTGTTCGACAATCAGGTGAGCTTCACGGCAGACGCGTACAAGAAGACCACGCGCGACCTGCTCTATGCGAAGCTCGTTCCCTACTACACCGGCTACGCCAGCTACATCACGAACGTGGGCTCGGTGGAGAACAAGGGCATCGAGCTCGGCGTCGACACACGCCGAGGCATCCGGGCCTTCGACGTCCGCATGGGTGGCAACATCGCCTTCAACCGCAGCAAGGTGCTGGATCTCGGCGGCGACAAGGAGTTCTTCGTCAACGGCGTGAACACCTCGCTGCCGACGTTCGTCCCCGGTGGCATCGTCCGCGTCGGCGAGCCGCTCGGCAACTTCTTCGGGTACATCTGGGACGGAATCTTCCAGACGGCGGCCGAGGCGACGGCGAGTGGCCAGTCGGGCGCGGTGGCGGGTGGCATGAAGCTCCGCGACGTGGACGGCGACAAAAAGATCTCGACGAACGATCGCGTCATCCTTGGCAACGGACAGCCGAAGTACACCTTCGGGCAGAACGGCTCCGTGAGCTATCACGCGTTCTCGTTCAGCTACCTGCTACGCGGCGTGCAAGGGCAGAAGGTGGCCAACGTGAATCGCCAGGGCATGGAGACGCCGGGCGACAACGTGAACACGCTGCGCAACACGCTGACCTACTGGACGCCTGGCAGCGGCATCAACGACATGACCGGCATGGGTATCGGTCCGTTCAACGCGATGACGTCGCGCTGGGTGGAGGACGGATCCTTCGTGCGCCTCCAGAACGCAACGTTCGGCTGGGAGGTGCCGCAGCGCATCGCGGCGCGCGCGAACATGTCCAATCTCCGCGTCTACGTGAGCGGTCAGAACCTCAAGACGTGGACGAAATACTCCTGGTACGATCCCGAAGCCAGCTCGCGCGGCACGAGCGACCTGCAGATCGGCTGGGACGACTCGAGCTATCCCGGGGTGCGGACGTTCACCCTCGGCCTGAACGTGGGATTCTAGGAGAATGACGATGAGACTCAGACATATCGGGTTGGCGCTGGCCTGCGTCGCGTTGCCGCTTGCCTCCTGCAAGGACTACCTCACCGAAGTCCCCGCCGACTTCCTCACGCCCGCCAACTTTCCCTCCACGGAAGCAGACCTGAAGATTGCCCTCGGTGGCATCGACAACTGGTACACGGGCGGCGCCAACCAGGCGTACTACATCCGTGGCTGGCCGATGATTTCAGAAGTGCCCAACGAGCAGACGATCCTCATCAACAACACCACGGACTCGAAGTACGAGCAGGACACCTACACGTACAATTCGGGCAACGAGTGGTTGTTCCGCGTGTGGGCCCAGATCTACGGCGCAATCGGCCAATCGAACCTGCTCATCGCGCAAATCCCGTCGATGAACATCGCGCAGGACGTGAAGGACCGGTACATGGGCGCCGCGAAGTTCCACCGGGCACTCAATCACTTCAATGCGGTGCGCGTGTGGGGCGATGTGCCGCTCATGACGGCACCGGTCACCGACTTCGCGACGGTCGGCGATGTCGTCCGGACTCCCATGGCTGAGGTCTACACGGCCATCGTCGCCGATCTGGTCGACGCGGTGAAGCTGCTCCCCGTCAAATGGTCGGACTCCGCCACGCCGGATGATGGTCGCCCGACGCGCGGCGCCGCGGGCACCATGCTGGCCGACGTGTACGCGAACATGTCGGGCGAACTGGTCAAGCAGAATCACTGGGCCGACGCAGCAGCGGCCGCGAAGGCGGTCATCGACGCAAAGACCTACAGCCTTGTTCCGGATTTTGCGCAGCTGTGGCTCGTGAAGAACAAGAACGGTCCCGAGCACATCTACTCCATCCAGTTCGAGGGGCTTATCCGCAACCTGTTCACCACGCAGTCGCGCCCAAGCGGCATTGGTGCGGAGAGCGGGTCGAACTACTGGTGCACGACGCCCGAATTCATGGACACCTTCCTCCCCACCGATCTCCGTAAGAAGCCAACTTTCCTGACGTCCGTGACGGTGGGAACGACCACGTTCAACTACGCGACGGTCGGCACGGTGAAGGGCTACGGAGACAAGAGTCCGCGCTTTCCGAAACCATTGCCGTACTACGGCAAGTTCTACGACAACGGTGGCCAGTCCATCGCACTCAATGCGGGCCGCTCGAACCTGAACTGGCCCGTGTATCGTTATGCCGAGACGCTTTTGTTGCACGCGGAGGCGGAGAATGAGGCGAATGGGCCGACGAATGCGTATGCGTCGATCAACGCTGTGCGTGCGCGGGCGGGACTTCCGGCGCTGGCGGGTTTGACGCAGGCGCAGTTCCGCGACGCGGTGCGTCAGGAGCGCAGCTGGGAGTTGGCGTTCGAGTCGAAGCGGCTCTTCGATCTCAAGCGTTGGGGCCTGTACACGACCGTCATCGGCGCCGACGTGGTCTCGAAGATCGGCTGGAAGCCCACGAACCTCTGGGCCGCCATTCCCCAGCACGAGATCGACATCAACCCCGGGATCAAGCAGAACCCAGGCTATTGATTCCTGTCATCCTGAGCGAGCGAAGCGATCGCCGTCATCCTGAGCGAGCGAAGCGATCGCCGTCATCCTGAGCGAGCGAAGCGAGTCGAAGGATCTGCACTCGCACCAGGCCGCGTGCGCGCGAAGGCAGTTCGGTGTTGATGCAGCAAGGACCTGCTTTGAAGCCTGAGGCAGGTCCTTTGCTTTGCCCAGAGCAACACGCTTGACGTTGTTACTCGAGCCGCATACATACTATTGAAGTCACCTGCTCACCTGTTCTCCTCATTCGCCAATCGCGTTGCCTGATTTCATGTGACCATGCTCGACGCACAGGCAATCGCATCGACGGGGCTGCTCTCAGCCCACACCATCAGGGAGACGCTCGAGCGCGGCGTCGCGGGAAAGTTCACGGGACAGCGAGTGCTGGTCCTCATTCCCGACCACACGCGCTCCCTGCCACTGCCCTCACTCTTCCGCATGCTGGTCGAGGTGCTGCACGATACCGCGCAGCTCGACTTCATGGTGGCACTCGGCACACACCCAGCGCTCCCGCGCGAAAGCATGCATCGGCTCGTCGGGATTACCGAGGAAGAGCGCACGTCGACGTACGCGGCAGTCGGGCTCCTCAACCACGCCTGGAACGACCCCGCCGCCCTCGCGACGCTCGGCGTCATGGAGCAGGACGAGATTCGCGCCCTTGCGGGAAGCCACTGGCACTCGTCCCTGCCCAGCCAGGTGCAGATTCGCCTCAACAAGGCTGCGCTCGACCACGATCACATCCTCATCCTCGGCCCCACGTTTCCGCACGAGGTCGTCGGGTTTTCAGGCGGCGCGAAATATCTCTTCCCGGGCATCTCTGGCGGCGAGATGATCGACGCAACGCACTGGCTCGGCGCACTCGCCGGCGTCGTCGGAACCATCGGCATCAAGGACACGCCGGTGCGCTCGATGATTCACGCCGCGGCAACACGTCTCACCACGCCGGTCACGCTCATCGCCTTGACGGTCGAGGGGCCCGGCCTGTCGGGTCTTTTCATCGGCGATCATCACGCGGCCTGGAGCGCGGCGGCGGATCTCTCGGCGCAACGTCACGTCCATTGGTGCGATACGCCGTTCCAACGCGTGCTGTCGTGCGCGCCACCGATGTACGACGAGCTGTGGACCGGCGCGAAGGCGATGTACAAGCTCGAGCCCGCGATGGCGCTTGGCAGCGAGGTCGTGATTTATGCCCCGCATCTCGACACGGTGAGTCACGTGCACGGGAAGTACATCTACGACGTCGGCTATCACATCCTTCCGTACTTCCTCGCCGACTGGGATCGATTCAAGCACGTGCCGCTCGGCGTGCTGGCACACAGTACGCACCTGCGCGGTTCTGGCGTGATGGATGGTGGTGTCGAGCGCCCGAATGTGCGCGTTACGCTCGCGAGCAGGATTTCCGAGGCGGATTGTGCGCGGCTCAATGTTGGCTATCTCGATCCAGACACAGTGAACGTCGACGAATGGCGCGGCCGAGAGGATGAGGGGATACTGCTCGTTCCCAAGGCGGGCGAAACGCTCTATCGAGTGAAGGTGAGTTAACTGTCATCCCGCGGGAGTGAGCGCAGCGAGCGATCGTCGGGAACTACTATGCTGGCGCCCGACACCTGCCACCGAGAACGCACGGTAGATCCCGACACTCGCTGCGCGCGCGCGGGATTACAGAGTTGAGGCAAACCAAGGAGGATAGTCCACTGGAAAAAGCAAACTTCGGCTTCATGGGCGTCGGTGTAATGGGCCACATGCTTGCCTTGAACATGGAGCGCCACGGCTTTCGCGTTGCGATGTTCGACGTCACGCCTGGAAAGGTGAAGGGCATCGCGGAAAAACATCCCGGCCTGCACCTCATTCCGTGCGAGACGATGGCGTCGTTCCTCGAAACGCTGGAGCGTCCGCGTCGCATCATGATGATGGTGCCTGCTGGTGCGCCTGTGGACGCAGCAATCAACGGTATCAAGGATTCGCTCGAACCTGGCGACATGCTCATCGACGGTGGCAACACCTTTTTCCTCGATACCGACCGTCGCTCTAAAGAGCTCGAGGCGCACGGCATCGTCTATATCGGCACTGGTGTGTCGGGCGGCGAGCAGGGCGCGTTATGGGGACCGAGCATGATGCCGGGCGGCCAGCGCGAGGCGTGGGAACTTGCGGCACCCGTCTTCCGCGCCATCGCCGCAAAGGCCGACGACGGCGAACCATGCGTCGCCTACATGGGCCCGCGCGGCGCTGGGCACTACGTCAAGATGGTGCACAACGGCATTGAGTATGGCGACATGCAGCTTATCGCCGAGGTGTACGACATCCTGCACCGCGGTCTTGGGATGAGTGCCGCGGAGCTCGCCGACCTGTTCGACACGTGGAATGCCGGCGAGCTGAAGTCGTACCTCATCGAGATTACGGCGCAGATCCTCCGGCATACTGATCCGGACACCGGCGGCCCTCTCGTGGACGTCATCCTCGACGAGGCGGCAAGCAAGGGCACCGGCAAGTGGACCAGCCAGAACGCCCTCGATGTCGGTGCGCCAATTCCGACCATCAACGCTGCGGTGGAGAGTCGCATTCTTTCCAGTCTCAAGTCGCAACGCGTTACCGCGAGCAAGGTCATTCGCGGTCCTGACGTGAAGTTCGCCGGCGATCGCGCGCGTCTCATCGAAGCAGCTCGCCAGGCGCTTTACGCCAGCAAGATCACGTCGTATGCACAGGGCATGGGGTTGCTGGCCGCGGCGTCCGTCGAATACAAGTTCGGGTTGAACCTCGGTGAGATTGCCAAGATCTGGCGCGCTGGCTGCATCATTCGCGCAAGCCTGTTAGGCGACATCATGGCGGCGTACCAGCGCAATCCTGCGCTCGAGAATCTGCTGCTCGACGATTCATTCCGCACCGTGGTCGAGAGTCACCAGGATGCATGGCGCTTCTGCATCCAGTCGGCAATCGGAATGGGGATTCCCGTGCTCGCACTCGGTTCGTCGCTGGCGTACTTCGACGGATATCGCAGCGAGCGGCTGCCGGCGAACATCACGCAGGCACAGCGCGACTTCTTCGGTGCGCACACGTATCGGCGCATCGACAAGGAAGGCACGTTCCACACGGAATGGGAAACAAATTCAACCGAGGGACATTCGTGACGCACGGTCTTGTAATCCGCAAAGACGCCGCACTCGATTTCGTTTCGCTTGGCGCACTGATTCATCGCCTCGATCCCGGGCTCATTCCCTTTCGGAAGGCGACCGAGTGCAGCATCCACGTGAGTGGTGGTGAGTTCAACTGCGCCGCGAATCTCTCGGACGCATTTCGTCTCGACACCGGTATTGTGTCCGCAATGGTCGACTATCCCATCGGCGACCTGATTGCGGAACGAGTGCGCGCGATGGGCGTGAAGCCGTTTTACAAGCAGTTCAAGCACAACGGTGTAAACGGCCCGAACATGGGTACGGTTTACAGCGATCGTGGTCACGGCGTGCGCGCTCCCGTTGTGTTTTACAATCGTGCGAACGAAGCGGCGGCGCAACTCAAGCCAGGTGACTTCGATTGGAATGACATCTTTTCGCGCGGAGTGAGGTGGTTCCACAGCGGTGGTATCTTCGCGTCGCTGTCGGATACGACCGGCGAGTTGATTATCGAGGCCATGAAGGCCGCGCACGCTGCTGGCGCGATTACGTCGTTCGACCTGAACTATCGCGCGAAGCTGTGGAACATCTGGGGCGGTGGAGAGAAGGCGCAGTCCGTGCTGTCTCGTATTGTCGAGCATGTGGATGTCCTCGTCGGCAACGAAGAGGATCTGCAGCTTGGTCTCGGGATGGAAGGTCCGGAGGTCGCTGCGGCGCACAAGCTCGATCCCAGCGCCTTCTTCGGCATGATCGATCAGGTCGTGGCGAAGTTTCCGCAGATCAAGGTCGTCGCGACCACGCTGCGTGAAGTGCACTCGACCAGTCATCACAGCTGGGGCGCGGTCGCGTGGATCGATGGCAAGACGTACGTCTCTCCAAGGTGCGAGCTCAACATCATCGACCGCGTTGGTGGCGGTGATGGGTTCGCATCCGGTTTCTTCTATGGTCTGTTGAGTGGCGCCGAGCCGCAGGAAGCGGTGAATCTTGGTTGGGCGCATGGTGCGCTTCTGACGACGTTCCCTGGTGACACGAGCATGGCGACGGTCGATCAGGTGAGGGCGTTCGCGAAGGGTGGGTCGGCGCGAATCCAGAGATGAATCAGGGCGTTTTGTCATCCTGAGCGAGCGTAGCGCACAAGTTGTCATCCTGAGCGGGTGTAGCGAGCAGTTTGTCATCCTGAGCGAGCGCAGCGAGTCGAAGGATCTGCACCTGTCGTGGGCCGAGGTGAAATATTCTCTCCTACGTTCCGATACTTTTGGTTGACGCGTGGGGAGGATGGGGCTACTTTACGACCGTATGAATAATCCGAGCGCGCTCAACCGAAATTTTGGCAATAATAATCCGAACTCCCTCGGGAGAGCTGGATAGAGCGCACGCGTGTAGCAACACGATGACCAGGCGCCTACCAGTTCGGATCTGGTGGGCGTTTTTGATTTGATGGGGTGTAGATCAACTGGCAGATCGCCTGACTGTTAATCAGGAAGTTGCAGGTTCGAGTCCTGCCGCCCCAGTACAGCAACTTCTCTATGTGATTACGCAAACGCCGCCTCTTTATTCAGAGGCGGCGTTTTGTTTATGCGAACTCATTGCGGACTCATCGAAAGCCAATCCGTGGAAAGGAAACAGCCGCGTGCTTGGCCAGCGGCGGCCAGCTTCGTGCGAACAACTCCTGCCACATTCTCGTCTGCCGCGATCAATGCAGCGTAATCGAAGCCAGTTGTAACGTGTTACCGGAAGAGCGCGCTAGCGCTGTCGATGAAAGTTTTCCGGGCCACTTCCCGATACTCAGCGCATGCCGCCGCCACTCCGTACCTGACTTGACAGACAACATTCTGATCGTCGATGACGACCCGGTCACGATCCAGCTGATGGCGCGCATGCTGAATGGCGTCGGCCGGCTGCGATTCGCGATGAGCGGGGTTCACGCGCTGCGGCTCATGGGCGAAGCGGTTCCCGACCTGGTGCTGCTGGACGCCCAGATGCCCGGAATGACCGGATTCAACATCTGCGAGGCGATGAAGGCGGACGAGGCGCTGCGCGACATCCCTGTCATCTTCGTCACCAGTCACGACAGTGCGGAGTTCGAACTCGCCGGCTTTCAGCACGGAGCCGTGGACTTCATCGCGAAGCCAGTTCGGGAGCCTGTGCTCCTCGCCCGGGTGCAGACGCAACTTCGCATCAAGCAGCTCACCGATAAACTGCGGCTGCTGACGACGACGGACGCGCTGACAGGCATCGCGAATCGTCGCCGATTCGACGAGGCGATGACGAACGAGTGGTCGCGCTGCCTGCGCGGCAACGAGTTGACGATCGCGTTATTCGACGTGGATCACCTCAAGCGCCACAACGACGAGTGCGGACACCTGGCGGGGGACGCATGCATCCAGATGGTCGCGCGGGCGCTCAGCGACGCGTGCGCGCGGGCGTCAGATCTGGTGACTCGAATCGGCGGCGATGAGTTCGCGGTGATCCTTCCACAGACGCCGCGCGGCGGTGCCGGGGCGGTGATTCGACGAATGCTCGACGCAGTCGCCGATGTGCGCCTGCAGACCGTCGACTCGGCGACCATGCCGTCGATGTCGACAGTGTCGGTGAGCGTCGGCGTTGCCTCGTGCGACGCCGCCAGCGCCTGCTGGTCAACCGGAAAGCTCCCGAACAACAATCCGCTCGTAAACGCAACCACGTCGACTGCCATGCTGCGCGCAGCGGATCGCGCGCTCTATGTCGCGAAGCAGAACGGACGCGCTCGCGCGTACTTTCTCGACGTCGCCGACGTCGAGTTCCCGGAGCGCGCATTCGAAATCGCGCTGCCGCACGATGCAGCCGCGCGTGCGCGTCTGGCCCTCGAACCCGCGGCCGACGTTTCGCGCGTAGCATGATGGTGAGGTGGAGGCGCAGTCCAGTCATCGCCGCGCTGTTGACGTTCGCGCTCGGCGCTTCGCTTGCCGTCGTTCTCGCCGAGCGGCAGTCACACCGAAACCACTTGGCGGCGCAAGAGCGCTTCGACGGCCGCGCGCAACGGATCGCGGACGACATCGTCAGCCGGCTCCGTATCTACGAGTACGAATTGCGCGGCGCACGTGGTGCAGTGATCACGGCCGGCAT
>JBDTMO010000056.1:0-14304 GCA_039934235.1 bacterium
GAGCACATTGCCACGACAGTGTACGCGCCATCGGAAATTGTGGCGAGGAGACTCGCGATCATCGATGGCCGATGTGGTGGGGGAATTTTGCGGCGCGGAAGATCAAGCCTTCACACAGATGACCATGCCACAGGAACGCCTGTCACCCGCCCTGGATTGTCGGCGCGCTCGACTCCCCTGCCAGTCGTCCTTCAAGTCGATCGACGCCGAGTGCGACGAAGTCGCGGTATCCGTCCGGCGGGAGCGCGGCAAGGTGGGATCTCGCGGCCTTTACCGCAGCTCTGGCGGCGGCCTCATTTCCGGCCGTGGCCTGCGCATCGCCGAGATTCAGATACAGAGATGCCATCAGCTCGGCCGCTCCACCATCGACGACGGCTTCGGCGTGCTGCACAGCAAGAGCGTTCCAGCGTAGGGTTTCCTCGCGCGTCGGTTGGTGACGAGCGACGAAGTGCGCGGCGATGCATGCCTCGAGATCATTTGTACGCGCGTTCCACGCCTGCTCGAATAAGGCGAGCGCCTCGATTGGCGTGCCTTCGATCGCCATGCCCGCCGCGCACAGTGCGACGACGTGATTATTGGGGTCGAGAGTCATCGCTGCAGATACCTGTTGATGCCGGATTGGCGCGCCACGCTGCGAGCTCGAACGTAAGAGCGAGCGAGCAATCCGCAACCGCAGCGTCCGCACAGTGGCTACACAGGGGCATCGCCATGGTCCGAGCGAGGGACACGTACACCTCAAGCTTCAGTACGACCGAGTCCAAATAGCGATAACGGCACAGGCGTCCTCGAGGAACTCTCCTGGAATCCGGCTCACACCTGTGTAGACCTCGATTGCTTGCACTTGACTTGGATTCACGAGCCTCAGTACCTCGCGTTGCTCCGCGTCAGCGTCTCCTTGCTGCCGCCCTGTCATCCGATGTCCGTCGATATAGATCTGCACAGACGTCGGCGTCGACTTGTTCGGTCGGCCCGATAACGCAAAGGCTCCGCCCGCTTCGCACTTGGCGAATTGGATACTCTTGTCGTTCACGCGCGCCGTTCCGACTCGCATTACAAGCGATTGGATGTTCGGTGGGTTCAGTCGGTCGATGTCCTCGCGAGTAAAGAAGCTTCCGTGAGCCGTCGCCATGCGACGGTACACGTCTTCAAAACGTGGGGGCACCTTTCGCATTTCGCCCTCTATCCGGACCTCGGTCAACGTCGTCGGCAGCCGTTCGAGTTGGATGTCCTTATTGGTGGTGCTGTCCTGCTGTATCGCCACTGCGACCATCATCGACCTGTACCCTACCAACCTCACCCGGAGCACATCTGGACCGGATTTCACTGGGGCGAAACGATAAGAGCCTAATCGGTTCGTCGTCGTGCTCAGTGATTGGCCGATGAGTTCAACTTGCGCTCCTGGAACTCCAACAGTGTCGCCGGCCACGAGCACGCTACCAACGAGTGCCGCGCTGCGCGACACCTGACTTCGGAGTGGTAACGCCGCGACGCAGGTGGCTATCGCGCAATGGTAGAAGAGTCTTCGCGCCGACCGAAGCGGAGGCAGATGAGGGTAGGCTTTACCGCGTGAGGAGCTCACCTGAGCCGTCCGCCAATCAACCATGACGTCGTAGTTAGACGATCGCCGTTAAACGCCGGCGCAATCAGGACCTTGCGGCCGAGGGTTATGCCCACCGCATCGAGGAGATAGGCAGTGACGCTCGTCTCCCCCGCAATGAGGCCTACGTGAACCATCACGCACCGCCGGTTCAACTTCCCGACGGTGCGTCGCGCTTCTAACAGATCCATGAGAAGACTGATCAATCCTTCGGTACGGGGACTTCACTGACGGGCGTGATCGTGCTGGTGCACCGCGTGAAGCCCGGCCACAGGAACTTCTGGAGCGCGTTGACGTCGTCCGCTTCCACGATGTAGAACAGCGTGTGCTGCGCGTTGGCGCCGTACCGCCCGATCAGTTTCAACCCCGGAACATTGGGGTTGAACAACGAGTTCGAGCCGCCTTCATCGCGCGGACAGGTTTCCGGCGTGTGGACCTGCGTGATATGGAAGAGCACTGGCGTCTCCGCGAAGTTGTGAGAAGTGGTACGAATCTGCTCCACACGTCGTGCACTGGTCAACCGCGCGACAAAGACATTGCACCCTTCGATGGCGCGACGCGTCAGCGCGATGGCTGCCTTCCGTTGTCACGATTCGGACCCCACACTAGACCATGCCGAAATCCACGCGACGTGAGTTCCTGCAGGCCTCGGCCGGCGCCCTCGCGTTCGGTGCGCTGCCACAGACACCGGCGCTAATCGCGCCGCCACACGCGCCCAGCCAGTATCGCGAAGCCAAACCGCTTATCGAGCTGCAGCAAGCGTTTGTCGACCTCCGCTTCGGCATGTTCAACCACTTCAACCTCGCCACGTTTCAGGACCGCGAATGGGGCGATCCGCATGACGCCCCAACCGTGTTCGCTCCCACCGCACTCGACACCGATCAATGGGCGCGCGCCGCGAAGTCGGCGGGCATGACATGGGGCTGCCTCACGCCCAAGCACCATGATGGCTTCTGCCTTTGGCCTACGGCCACGCAGGTTGCGAGCGTGCGCCATACCACCAGTCGCGTCGATGTCGTGCGGTCGTACGTGGATTCGTTTCGCCGCGAGGGACTCAAAGTGGCGTTTCACTTTTCCATTCTCGACCTGCGCAATGACATCCGGCATTTCAACGTCACGCGCGCCAAGGTCGAGCTTATCAAGCAGCAACTCACCGAATTGCTCACGCACTACGGTGACATCACCATGCTCATGTGCGATGGCTGGGACGCACCATGGAGCCGAATCACCTACGACGAAGTGCCGTTTCACGAGATTTACGGGCTGGTGAAGCGGCTTCAACCGAATTGCCTCGTTGCCGACCTCAACGCCAGCAACTATCCCTCGTCGGCACTCTATTACAGCGACATCAAGGGATTCGAGCAGAATGCCGGCCAGATGGTATCGGGTGAAAGCGCGATACCAGCGGTTGCAACGGTCACACTCACCGATGGCTGGTTCTGGAAAACGGCCGATGCCACGCGCCCGCTTAAACCAGTCGCGCAAGTTGTGGACGAGTGGTTGGTGCCCGAGAACAAGCTGCACGTAAACGTGATCCTAAACGCGCCACCCACGCGCGAGGGCAAACTCGCGCCCAATGTCGTGCAGCGACTGGAAGAAATTGGCAAGGCGTGGCGTCACGCTGGACCAACGTCGCCGCTCGACCGGAATGTTGTCATCACGACGCCGAATCTCGCGACAGGCCGGCACATTACGGCGAGCGACTCTCCCGATACCGTCGGCCCCGACCAGGCGAACGATGGATCATTCAGCTCGACGTTCTATCTCCCTGAGGGACAGAAGACTGGATGGATCGAGGTGCACTTCGACCGTGCGCGCGCGTTCAACACGCTGGTGCTCGTCGAACCGGTTGGCCGGTGGAAGGACTATACGGAAAGCCGGATCGCTCGTTACCGGTTCGAATGCTGGTCAGGCGGCAAGTGGGTGGAGCTCGCAACGGGTCGCGTTCCGTCGCGGGTGCAGATTCACCAGGTGGCGCGCGTGACGTCCCAACGCGTCCGACTCACGCTCGATGCGCGTCACGACACGCCGCATGTGGCCGAGATTGGCGTGTACGACGAGCCGGTGCGGCGGTAGGATTGCGTTCTGTGGAGATCGGCAGTGCATCACGCACAGACGCAGCTCTAGGGATCGAACCAGGACATCCTCCTCTTGCGCCGAGGCATCCCGTTACGGTGCGAGATCGGCGCGTGCTTACGGGGTTGAGCCAGAAGCGCTCATGATCCTCCTGTTTCCTTGCCTCGTGCCGATGTTCTTCCCATCTTAGCCGCAAACAAGACTGGGAGAACGTGCAATGTGGACAGAGGAACAACGTATCGAACTCACGCGGCAATTTGCCCGGATAGGGTGCATGCCGGAGCTCGGGGCACTTCTCGCCGAGGGGCTCCCGCCAGTCGATCTACTTGCGAGGCTTCAAGGAATTCCCGATGGATCGGCAGATGAGTCATCGCGGCTAGAGAGGACAAAGATGCTGGCGGGACAATGGGAGCGGTACATCGCCCAACCAACGTTCTTCGCCAATCTCGTGGGCGGCACGCTCGGAGCGCTCGCGGTCTTAACGTTGAAGGATCGCCCGGAGCTCCTCGTCTCCACGGGAATGCTCGTCGGCCTGTCGTGCCTCATGGGAGGATTTGCATTCGCACTTCTGTGGCGTTGGTCGTCTCAATGGGCGATGGAGCTTGAGGTGCTCGGTGGTGCGCGAGAGATTGGTAGTTTCTTTGTCAGCATCGGTCGGACGCGCTACGTTACAGGCGCAAGCGCCGGCGGAAGCCAAGAGCAGTTCGAGAATCGCCTGTTCAAGCCGCTGCGAATGTTCATGAAGGTTGCCGCAGCGTTAATCGCCGTCCTCTATCTTGCAGGCATCCTTGCAGTCCTGAGGGGGGTGTCCACCGCGCAGGCAAAGACACCCGTTTCCACGGTCAAGGCTGCTCCGGGATGACGCGAAGCTCCGCCGTGTCCGGCGGCTCCTTGTCTCCCCTCGCTGCGCCCAACATGTACATTTGGGGAGTGACTGTCGCTTCACGCCTCCGATTTTTCGGCGAGTTCGTTCGCGAGCCCCTGCGCGTGGGCGCCGTGTGGCCCAGTTCGAATACGCTCGCGCAAGTTGTCGCCAACGCGTGCTCTGTCCCGAGCGACGGTCTCCTTGTCGAACTCGGTCCTGGCACTGGTCCGTTCACCGGCCTTCTGCGCGCTCGAGTCAACCAAGGCGGGCGTTTTCTCGCGTTGGAAATCAGCGCCACGAATGCGGCAATCCTTTGGCAGCGCTTTTCCAACCGGGAAGTGATTCTCGACTTGGCCGAGCATCTCCCAAGGTATCTCGGCGGGGCGCATGCGGACTCGATCGTCAGCGGGCTGGCGTGGGGAACTATGCTGCCGGGCACACAAGACCGCGTCCTGCAAGCGATCCTGAGCTCGCTCAGGCCGACAGGTCAATTCATTGCCTTCGGCTACGTGCATGCGGCGTGGCTGCCAACCTCGCGTCGGTTCCGCGAGATGCTGCGTGAACGATTCGCGCACGTCCACGAAACGCCCATTGTGTGGCGGAACTTTCCCCCCGCCTTCGTACTCAAGTGTTCGGAAGTCTTGGCCGAGCCGAGAAGTTCTTCAACGCTGACCGACACGTGTCTCCTTGAGCGCCCGCAACCCGGTTTGGCCATCGCTCCAGGGTGAGCAGGAGTGCCGATGGCGAAACGCGGCCCAGGCGAGCGGGAGTACCGACAGAGTCAACCTGCGAGCAAGGAGCGCTCGTTAGCTCAGCAATCGTTTAGCGGCGGCGGCGACTCGCGTTCGACTGTTGAGTCGCTGGGACAGAGCCAAGCGCGACGATGTCCTTACCGCCGCAACCGCGCGCCTTCGGACCGAGCGTTTTGCGGACCGCAAGGAAGCGCGCACCGCCTTGCGTTCTCAACTAACGCTTCTGCAGCCAGGATCGCGCGTCGACTCGGCACGCAGTCATGAGTTCCTATATTCTCCGGAGCGTGGAGTAACCGCTCTCCCTCGGGACTCACTATGATCCGGACCACAAACACCGCCGCGGACACGCGGCACTCGACGACTCCAGCGGGCACGGCAGCCGGCCGTTTCGAGATCATCCTGATCAGGCCGTCGCACTACGATGACGACGGTTACGTCATCCAGTGGTTTCGTTCGTTGATGCCGTCGAACAGCCTGGCGGTAATGAATGGGCTCTTGACGGATGCCGCCGAGCGGCGCGTGCTTGGGCCGGACGTCGCGATCCATGTTACGCCGATGGACGAGGCGAATACGCGCATCAAGCCGGACACATTGATCCGCCGCATCAAGTCGGCCGGCGCGGGTGGGTTCGTGGGCCTCGTGGGTGTGCAATCCAACCAGTTCCCGCGTGCGCTTGACCTCGCGCGTCCGTTTCGTGACGCAGGAATTCCCGTCGTCATCGGCGGCTTTCATGTCTCGGGAAGTTTGGCGATGCATCCTGGCATCGAGCCCAGCTTGCAACGTGCGCTCGACATGGGCATCACACTGTACGCCGGCGAGTCCGAAGGACGCATCGACGAAGTCATCGTTGCCGCCGCCACTGGAACGCTCGAGCCGATCTACAATTATCTCAAGGACCTGCCCGGCATCAGCGAGTCCAGCCTGCCGCATCTCCCAGCAAGCGCTGCGAAGGGAACACTCGGCGCAACGATGAGCTTCGACGCCGGCCGCGGCTGCCCGTTCAACTGCTCGTTCTGTACGATCATCAACGTGCAGGGCCGGAAATCACGCCGGCGCACATGCGACGACATCGAGCAGATCGTCCGGCGAAATCTCGCCGCGGGAAACGACCGGTTCTTCATCACCGACGACAACTTCGCGCGCAACAAGGATTGGGAGCCCATACTCGACCGGCTGATCCAGATCCGACGCGAGCCAGGCAATCGGGAGATCACCTACTGGATCCAGGTCGACACCCAGAGCTACCACATTCCGAGATTCCTCTCTAAAGTCGGTCAGGCGCACGTCGTCAATTGCTTCATCGGTCTCGAGAACGTCAATCCGGATAACCTGAAGGCGGCGAACAAGCGGCATAACAAGATCTCCGAGTATCGGGAGATGCTGCTCGAGTGCAAGCGAAACGGACTGATGACGTGGGCAGGTTACATCATCGGTTTTCCGGGCGACACGCGGGAGTCCGTGCTTCGCGACATCGAGACGATCAAGCGCGAATTGCCGATCGACCTCCTGGAATTCTTCTTTCTCACGCCCCTTCCAGGCTCGGTTGACCACCAGCGGCTGGTTCAGACCGGCGTTCGCATGGATGAGGACCTGAACAAGTACGACCTCAATCACGTCGTCACGGATCATGCGCGAATGTCAAAAGCGGAGTGGGAGGAGACGTACCGGTTGGCGTGGCAGACCTACTACACGAAGGAACACAGCGAGACGATCATGTGGCGTGCCGCGGCAAAGGGCATCCATCCCAACCGCATGTATGTGCCTCTCGCCTACTTCCATCATGCGGTCGCTGTCGAGGGCATTCATCCAATTGAAGGCGGCGTCTTCCGACGAAAGGACCGGCGCGATCGACAGCCCGGATTGCCGCTCGAAAATCCGATTGCGTTTCACGCGCGCCACTGGCTCGGACTCATCGTCGCGAATACGCGCTTTGCATTCCGATTCCTTCGCCTGATGTGGACGGGTTCGCGCATCATGCGCCATCCGAGGCTGTTCGACTATATGGATGACGCGTTGGCACCAATCGACGAATCGCCGGCTGGAGCGAGCGCTGCTGAGATACCGAGCGATGTCGGCCGCGAGTTGGTTGCGACGGCTATTGCTTGAGTCCTGCGAACGCCAGCAAATCCGCATTCAGCTTGTCCATGTGCGTATACGGCAGCCCGTGTGCGGCATCGGCGTAAACTTCGAGCCGACTACCTGCGATGAGTGGCACCGACCGCTCCGCCGTGAGCTTGATTCGCGCCGACGTGTCGCTGCCTCCGTGGATCAGGAGCGTCGGGACATTGATGCGGCGCAAGTCGGGACCGAAATCCGTTTCGGTGAATGCCTTGTGTAGCTGGAGCAATGGCAGCAGCGAACAATGATCGGTCATCATTCGCGTCCACCAGTCCATGACGTGCTGTGATACGGGAATCTTCGGTGCTCCGAAGAATCCCGCGGCACCGTTGGCAATCTGCCCCGGCCGGTCTTGCCTGAATCGAGCGCGACCCGCCTCGAGGAGCGCGGGGTCCACGCCGTCGGGATTTTCCGGAGTTCGTGCGATGAGCGGCGTGATGGTTGAGACGAGCACAATGCGCGCGACACGCTTCGTGCCATGACGCGAGACGTATCGCGCAATGTCCGCGCAGCCCATCGAGTGACCGACCAGCGTGACATCGCGCAGCCCGAGCTTCTCGATCACCGCGGCAAGATCATCCGCGAGCGTGTCGAAGTCATACCCGCGCCCGGGCTCATCTGAACGACCATGTCCGCGACGGTCGACGGCGATGCACCGCACCTGCGGGCCAGCGAGCGCAGCCACCTGATACTCCCACCAGTTGGAGTTGAGCCCCCACGGAGCGACAAAGACGAACGGTCGCCCCGCGCCCGAATCCTTGTAGAAGATCCGAGTGCCGTCGCGGGCGTCCGCAAACGACGACGACTGCGTTTCGGCCCGGGAAAAAGGCGTGCGACGCGTTTCGGAGCGAAGCGACACACCGCCCATCGCGGATAACCCGACACTCGACATCAGTGCTCGAACAACTGAACGCCTGTCCATGCTCTGTTCGCTCCGGTTTTGAGTCGGGCGAACTATGTACGACGGGCGCGCGCAACTCTATGACGTCGGAGGTTATAGCGCCATCATGCTTCGGGTACGCTCATCGGCCGGGAAAAAGCACTCGATGCGGAGCTCTTGCATGGTCACATGTTGCGGCGTCCCGAAGGTTGTCATGGTGGTAAAGAACCGCAGCAGGCCTCCGGCGTAACTGTAGTTGGCGACCAAGAGAGGCGTGGGCGATCGATCGAGATCCGCGGCGCTCCACCGACTCGGCACACCAGGATACGCCACCAACTCGGCAAGCAGCTCGCGGCCGACGGCGTCGCTCGGGTCAGCGGCCAATTCGCGATGCATCTCGTTGATCATCGCGCCCGCCAGTTCATCCCAGTTGTCGATGAACGACCGAATGCCGTTCGGGTGAAAGACAAGACGGAGCCCGTTCGGTGCTCCGGGCACGTCGAACGCCGGGAAGAGTGACAAGAATCGTGTCGTCGCCGGATTAGCCATCAGGAGATTCCAGTGCCTGTCCATCACGACGGCCGGATACGGCTCGTGATGCGCCAGGATCAACTCGACTGCCTGCTTCGCTTCGCCCAACTCGGGCGCATCGAGACCCGTTTCGCGATAGAGTGGCGCGTAGCCGGCGGCCAGCAAGAGCGTGTTCCGTTCTCGAAGCGGAACGCCCAACGCTTCGGCGAGCCTGAGCACCATTTCACGACTGGGCTCGGCGCGACCCGTTTCGACGTAGCTCAAGTGCCGCATGGAGATCTCGGCGTCCAGCGACAGCGTCAGCTGACTGATGCCGCGCGTGGTGCGCCAATGGCGGAGCAGCGTGCCGACGTTTCGATTGTGGAGACGCCCTGAGTCATTCATGGACGGTCAATCTAGCGTCGGGAATCGCATGAGCGTGAGCGCGAAGCGTTCAGCTCTGAGCAATTGGGGCTCGGGCGCGAGCGCGAGCTCGCGCCCTGAGGTGCTCATTGCTGGTGGCTCACGCTCACGCTCACACGCATCACGCCGTCTGCGTCCGTGCGCGCGATGAGGCTCGCTTGCGTGAGGAGCTGAGTCAGCGCACGCTGCCAGTCGACGTTCTGAATCGTCGCCGATACTTCGACATCGCTGATGTTCGACGGCAATTCAATGCGGCGTCCAGCGAACGCGGCGATCGCAGCGACGACGTGGTCGAGATGAGCGTTCTGATAGTCGACACTAATTCTCCGCTCGCGCTCAAGAAGTGGTGAACTCGATCATCGATGAGGTTCTCTTTGGCGCCGCTCATCCGCGCACCGCCGGCTTGACACCAGCCCCAGTCATATCAACGCCAAAGTTACAGGTGCGGGCGCGTCCAACACGGCGGAACCGCGTCATTCCCCATCGACGCTCGTTTGCCCACCACGTTAGATGGTCACGCACGCAGGAGCAATTGACCTTCCGCCGGCTCGAGACTGGCGATCCACCGGCCCGCATCGCGCACGGCTTCAACGTGGTATGTGTGGCCACTCGCAAACGTCAGGTGCGCAACGTTAGGGTGCAGCCGAAAAGAGGCTTGCCTTCGCCCGGGGCGAATCAACTCGACACCGGTTGTGTTAGCCAATTCGCGCACACGTTCGTACAAGCCACGCTGCTTCAGTTCAGCGATCGGGAAATACAGCGTTGGCATTCCGCTCGCGGCGATCCAGAACACGTTCGCTGACTCACCCCGGACCCTGATCCCGTTCCAATCCGACGAGGCAACGAGCGCCCGGCCAACGAACGAGACGCCGCGGTCACTTACGCCGTATGCGAGCGGGCCGTGCAGATAGGTCGCCAGCCGGTAGTACCGCCGGGTCAAAGCGCGAGACCATAGGGGAAAACTCCAACCGATAATGGCGATCGGGAGGAGCACCACCGCGAGCGGGACCGTCGAAAGCCGAAAGAGAGCTGCACATCCTCCGACTGTCAGAAGCGTTAACAGAGCCCGCCCCCGCCACGACCTGGCGACCGACGCGAGTTCGCGACGCACGTAATCGTCCTCGGAGCACATTGCGTCGATCTGAAAATCAATGGCTGTGTGTCGGCAGCTTGCTCGGATATCAATGATCTCGCTTGCTCCCTAACGCGTGAAAGCACTGCTGCAAAGGCACCAATAGAATCAGAGCGCGAAGTGCTCCCTTCGATAGGCATCGAACCGGATCGAGCCGGCGTGTCAAAGGTCGAGATGCATCTCCTGCTGCTCCAGCGCCGAGTCAGCACGCAACGCCGTCGGAGCGCCGACCTCGCTAAAGCCCGCATGTCTGTAGAATGCCAGCGCAGATCCGTGGCCGAGGGCGACGCTCAGCAACAGGCGCTGCGCCCCCAGCAGCCAATGAAGAACGAATGCTCTGGCGAGCGTCCGTCGTATGCCGCGATGAGGAGCTTGGTCACCTCCGCCGTATGATGCACCGACCGATGTGCGTAGTCGGCGACGCACGTGTCGTCATGCAGCGCCCACGCCGCGCTAAGACTGAACGCGCTGTGCGCCGCATCCGCGCCCACGGTGGCATATCCCTCGTGCACTGTCGACTCGAACTGGTTTTGCACCGCACCCACGTATCCACCTGCGCCACCCATGAGGAATTGTCCGTTCCACTCATTAGGAAGCAGCGCGACGATGTGTGTTTCCTCGTCGATGGTGGCCTCGACGCGACAATGTCTTTGGCCGAGCGCGCGCAGCGAGTCGGTGGGCTGCACGACGTTCACGGCAGTGACGCGCGCGTTAGGGAGTGCGATCGTCACCGCTGCCGCGCAATCCACCGGCGTTCGCGACACTCGGCCGCCATGCTCGACGCGCAGCGTCTGCGCCGCGGGTAAAATCGAAAGCAGGAGGAGTGGGAGCATGTTTCTTCTCCGCGTACTACTTCGGAGTGACCGGAGTCCAGGCCGCGCGCATCCCCGGCTCCAGCGCATCACAGACGCCCTTCAGCAATCCGGACTTAGGCGTGACCGTGTCACCCAGGTCCAGATAGGGCTCCGCCGCCGCGTCATAGGCCGGCCAGACGGGGGCAGTTCCGCCATTCGGATTCCCGGTGGTCGCGAACCGGACCCAGTAATCCATGATCGTCGCACTCAAGCGCTCGTCGGTCTGGTCCCGAGGGATCCACGCCGGAGGGTTGCCGAACACATAGGGGATTTCCAGCAAATGGAACGCTCCCAGCTTCTCGGCGCCGGGAGGAACGCGGGTGAATTGATAGAGATACGCCGGGTGCCCGCTCTTGCTCACGGCCCGCGCCGCAAGCCGCGTCGGACAGGTGAAAAGGAGACTGGTCATCAGCTGCAAACCCGCCCGCTCGACTTCCGCGGCACTCGAGGCAGGAAGGAGTTGCAGCAAACGCGTAGCGGCCGGCCCCGTGGCCGCAGTCACCCAATTGCGGTATCCGTCCGCAGTCCGCTCGAACCCCATCGGAGCGACTGGCTGGACCGACGCCCACTCCAATGCGTTGGTGCCGGTCAGGAGCGGGATGCCGAGTTGCTCGCCGCGCTCGAAGATCCGGGCCGCGACGTCGGGCAGCACCCACCCATCGACATTCGGGCCGAACACCGGTATCGCGAGCAGGTCGCTCGCCTTTATCGCTCGCAGCGCGGCGAGCGCATCGCGAGCCGTGTCGGCACCGAACTGCTTCGCGAGCGCCAACCCGGCTTCACCGCTGGTCTTGAGATCGGGCATACCATTCATCGCCGCGCTGCTCTCACCAATGACACGGTGAAAGAGCCCCTTCGCCTGCGGCGACGCCATCAGCAGCATGGCGTCAAGCGAACCGGCCGACTGCCCGAAGACCGTAACTCGAGAGGGATCGCCGCCGAACTCGCGAATGTTTCGCTGGACCCACCGAAGCGCCTCGAGCTGGTCCATCAATCCGTAGTTCCCCGCCGCACCGTGAGGCGACTCCGCCGCCAGGGCCGGGTGCGCCAGAAAGCCGAACACGCCAAGCCGGTAGTTGATCGTCACGACGACGACGCCGCGCTGGGCGAGCGCCGCCCCATCGTACATGGTTTCCGAGCTGCTGCCCAGGTAGTTGCCGCCGCCATGGATCCAGACCATCACGGGTTTCGGCGCTGACCCCATCGATCCGGTCCAGACGTTCAACGAGAGGCAATCTTCGTCGGTCTTGAATGGCTGGTCGGTGACTTGGGTTTCGGTCCCGATCACCTTGGCGGCAGCCGTGATGAAGTTGACCATCGCCGTCGGAGGTTGCATGCACGACGGGCCGAACGCCGCCGCTTTCCTCAACCCGGCGCCCGCCGGAAGCGGTACCGGCGGCTTCCACCGGAGCGCGCCCACCGGCGGCAGGGCGTACGGAATGCCCTTGAACACGGACACGTTGCCGGAGCGGACACCTTCAAGGGTCTCGCCGCCGACCGTCGCGCGGGGAGGCGCATTTGGGTCCGGGCGCAGGATCATCAGCACGACGGCGGTAGCCGCCGTCAGGATCGCGTTCATTGGGAGGTTCCGGTAAGGGATCGTAAGCCAGGCGCGAAGGGGTGCCCGCTGTCGTCGAACTACGCGGTCTTCAACGGGCCAGCGACCTTGTAAGAATTGAGAACGATGCCGGACGGAAATGCTTGCGTGTGGGCAAGCTCTAACGCGTGTGCCGGAGTGCCCTCGGCAAAGAAGCGCTTCCCCGTGCCCAGCAAGACGGGATAGACGGCCAGCAGGACTTCATCCGCCAGCCCGTGTGCGATCAGCATCGTTGTCAGCGTTGAGCTGCCCGAGATGACGAGGTTAGGTCCGTCCTGCAGCTTGATGCGGCGAATGCCCTCGACGAGGTCCGGTCCAACGGCAGCAAACGGGCCCCAGTCGAGACTCTCGGGACGATGGGTTGCGACAAACTTCGTCGCCGCATTGAGGCCGTCCCCCAACGGGCTGCTCGGCGCCTTGGGCCAGAAGCCCGACCACATGTCGTAAGTGCGACGGCCCAGCAGCAGATCGAAGCGCTCTCCATACGCGGCGAGCATGGCCTCTCTGCCAGCGGGCGTCCGATAAGGCGCGGTCCAATCGCTATACGGGAAATTGTCGTCGTCAGCGGAGTGCTGGATCACGCCGTCCAGCGAGATGTGTTCAATGATCTTGAGCTTTCTCATTTGTGCTTGCCCACGGGCGTTCCGTCGGACCAAGTCGCCGCCCCGACCAGGAACACGAGAATCGGTGGCAGTCCTTTCAGTGCCGATGCTTCCGTCGACGAGAAGAACCAGTAGGGTGCCGCCATGACCGGCGAGCCCGTGGCGTTAGCGCCCCAATCCTTGGAGTCCATGCCGGTTGTTAGAAACATCAAATGAGGCCCGTTGTGCTCTCCCTCGTCTGTGAGATAGGCCGATTTCGACATCATGTAATCCATCGCACCGCTCTCGAGCTTCGGCAGTTGTTTGTTCTCGAACCCCGCCTTGACGGCCGATAGCATCTCCGCCTTCGAACGACCAGCCATCGTCATTCGGCTGCGCAGTAGCGCCAGCGGTACTGTTGCACGTGCAGATTGTGGGTTCATGCAGTCCGCGGCTCTCACCTTCGGATTCCAGAATTCGGGCCAGTCGAACGCGGCCATCCAACTCCTTCCCACCCAGCAGACAAATCCGTTCTTTCCTTCAACGGCCGTCTCGTATCCCTGCCGCCCTAAGACCAGTATCGTCGCGTCGCGGGATATGGACTCGGGAGCGGCAGTGCGCGCCAATTGAATCTCGGATTTTTTGTCCATCAGGTATTGGCCGGGCGCCGCCATTGTTGCGTACTTGTCCGTCTGCGCTCCGGCGGTCGACGCGCCCCAGGCCATGGCGATGACCAGCGCCATACCAGTCTTGCGTTCATGATTGTGTCTCATGCGCTCTGGCTCGTCTCTGCCGGCATCGGGAAGCGTTCTTCAAACCACGCTTGCCACAGCGGCGTCTCGCGCGCGACGGTCTCGGCCGCCCGATCGCCGTAGTGGTAGCAGCTCACCGCGACCATGCTCTGGCCGCCCAGGTTGAA
>JBDTMO010000057.1:0-14282 GCA_039934235.1 bacterium
CCCGCCACGTCGGGCCTTGCAAAAACAGCCTTTCTCATAGAAGGGCGCAGAGGAACAACAACAAAAAGACTCGTCCAGTTCGTTGTACCAACTTGCAGGAATGATGTGTGGACGATTTGGTCCTCCGCGTCCTCTGCTCCTCTGCGTCCCTCTGCGGTTCAAGTGGAGTAGTCTCCGCGCTGTTTACGAAATCCGTGATGGGTTTTTGCACTTGCGGGCAGAACAAGCTCCCCCAGCGCAAATCCCTCACGACAGGGATACGTGCTCATACGCCCCAAGCGGACACCATCGCGAGCGCCTCTCTGTGCACCGGCCAACGGGTTGCACGAATCGAACGCCCCAAGTCCTCTGCTCGTATACTGGGTGACCGAATCCCAACCTGCTCGACACCTTCGGAGACACGATGCGTCGTCCATTCGCCTTTCCGCGCGTTGCGCTCGCAGCGGTGCTGGTTCTCGCACCGGTCGCAACCGTGCTGGCGCAGACAGCCCCCGCGCCCGCACCACGCCCACTCACGCTCGCCGACTACGGCAAGTGGGCACGCATCACCAGCTCGACCATCTCTGCCGACGGAAAGTGGCTCGGCTACGTCACCACGCCGAATGACGGCGACGCAACGCTGACGGTCAAGCAGCTCGATGGTTCAAAGGTGCTTACCGTTTCGCTCGGAACCGCTCCCACGCCAGCCGGCGGAGGAGCTGGTGGCGGAGCCGGTGGGGGTGGAGCGGCGACGGCCCCGCAGTTTTCCGACGACGCACACTTCATCGCCTACTTCGTCAATCCGCCCGACCGCGGAGCGGCAGCAGGTGGCGCCGGGCGAGCGCAGGCTGGTGGTCGAGGCGCGACGCCACCCACAACCCCGGCGGGCCGAGGAACAGGTGCGCCAGCAGCAGCTCCCGTCGCGCGACGGTTCGAGCTCATGAATCTCGCGACGGGGGAGAAGACCCCGATTCCAAACGCGGCCACGTTCAAGTTCGCGAAAGGATCGCGCTGGCTCGCGGTGCGTATCAACAAGGCCGACGCGGCGGCCAAACACAACGGCGCAGATCTGGTGTTGCGCGAGCTCGCGACGGGCAGCGCACGCAACATCGGCAACGTGAACCAGTACGACTTCGATGACGCGGGCAAGCTGCTCGCTTACACCGTTGACGCAGCAGACAAACTCGGCAACGGCATCTACGTCTTCGATCCGGCGAGTGGTGCGTCGCGCGCGTTGAGCAGCGCGTCGGCCGACTACGATCAGCTCGCGTGGAGCGACGAAGGGACCAACCTGGCTGTCCTGCGCGGCGACAAGAAGACCGAGAACAAGCAAAAGGACAACACGCTGCTCGCATGGGTTGGCGTTAGCGGCGCGAGCCCCCGCGCGATCGAATTCGATCCCTCTCAGGACGCCACGTTTCCGAAGGGATTCGTCGCCAGTGAGTTCACCGCGCCGCGTTGGAGCAAGGACGGCACACGCGTCTTCCTTGGCATCAAGGAGCAGGGTAAGGAGATCCTCGCCGCGGATTCATTGAAAGCCAACGTCGACGTCTGGCACTACAAGGACACCGAGATTCAGTCCGTACAAATCGTGAGGCTCGCACAGGAACGTCGTGCGACCTATCCCGCCGCGCTCACCATCAGCACGAAACATTTCGTGCGACTCGGCGACGACGACATGCGGACCACGCAAAACGTATCGAGCGGCAAGTGGACCGTGGGCCGCTTCGACACACCGTATCGTGGCGAAGTGCAGTGGAGCGGTGCGAAGGGCGACTACTATCGCGTCAACACGGAGACCGGCGAGCGCTCGCTCATCGCCAAGGCGCTCACGCGCACCTACGGCGCCTCTCCAGACAGCCGTTGGTTCCTGTATGTAAAAGACAAGCACCTCCAGGCCTATAACCTCGAGTCTGGCAAGTCGGTTGACGTTGACGCCCTGTGCGGCGGCAAGAGCTTCATCGATACCGACGACGATCATCCGTACGAGAAGCCGATTTGGGGCGTTGGTGGCTGGACGACCGATGGCAGCGTGCTGCTGTACGACAAGTACGACATCTGGAAAGTGTCGCCCGAGAATGGCAAGGTGCTCAACCTCACGAACGGCGTCGGCAAGGCGCAGCAGATCCAGTTTCGCGTCGTGCGTTATGGCGCTGCGGGTCGTGGAGGTCGCGGCGGTCGCGGCGGCGGTGCACCAGCGGATGACGACGAGGGCATCGATGTTTCCAAGCCGCTCACGCTGTCGGCATACGGAGACCTGACAAAGAAGTCCGGCTACTGGACCGTGACGGCCGGCAAGTCACCAACGCCGCTCATCTGGGCCGACAAGTCGATTGGCGGGGCACAAAAGGCCGAGCATGCGGACGCCGTCATCTTCACGCAGCAGTCGTTCACCGAGTTCCCCGACGTGTGGACGAGCGGCGCTGATTTCGCGAACGCAAGGAAAGTCACCGACGTGAATCCGCAGATCAGCGAATTCGCATGGGGCAAGCGCGTGCTCGTGGACTACGTGAACAGCAAGGGTCGCACGATGCAGGCGACGGTCACGCTGCCGGCCGGATACGAACCGGGCAAGAAGTATCCCACCATCGTGTACTTCTACGAGATCCTCTCGAATACGCACAATCAGTTTTCGATGCCGGTGTACGACGACCGCCCGCATTTCTCCACGTATGCCAGCAATGGCTACGTCATCGTGCAGCCTGACATCGTGTACGAAACAGGCAAGCCGGGATCGAGTGCACTTGATTGCGTGACGAGCGCCGTCAGGAAGGTGATCGAACTTGGCTACGCCGATCCCGCGCGCATCGGCTTGCAGGGGCACAGCTGGGGCGGTTACGAGTCGAGCTTCATCCTCACGCAAACCGACATGTTCAAGACGGTGGTGACGGGTGCTCCGCCGGCGGATCTCGTGAGCATGTACGATCAGCTCTACAAGCAAACCGGCACCGTCAATCACGGCATCTTCGAAATCGGCCAGGTGCGCATGGGCGACGGCAACACGCCATGGACGGCGAAGGAGCTGTACGAGAGCCAGAGCCCGGTGCACAACGTGCGCAACATCAAGACGCCCTTCCTCATCCTGCAGGGCACGGATGACGGCGCAGTCGATTGGGTGCAGGGCCTCGAGTGGTACAACGCGGCGCGGCGCTGGGGCAAGGAGGTGGTCTTCCTGTCGTATCCCGGCGAACCGCATCACCTGGCGAAAAAGGAAAACCAGAAGGATTTCCAGATCCGCATGAAGCAGTGGTTCGATCACTACCTCAAGGACGCACCGGCGCCAAAGTGGATGACCGAAGGCGTTCCGCAGACGAAGAAGTACGGTCCCTTGCAGTAGCTACCAGACGACGGGCACTCCGTATTGATGGCGTGGCAGGGTGGCCACCGCCGCGACATGCTGCAACTGAATGGGAAGCAGCCGAATGCGCAGCGCCGCGAGCGCCTCTGAAAAGACCACATCGAGGGGCGCTTCCAGCCGGACTCGGTCCAGCCCCTGAAGAATCGACAGCTCCCACGCGCTCGCCATGCTGACGTAGACGTCGGATCGCGCGTTCGAAATTGCCGACCGCGCGCGCGACGACAGCTTGCCCGGATCTGCAAGTGCCCACACGAGCGCGTGGGTGTCGAGCAACAGCCTCATTTCTTTCGGCGTTTCGCCGCGGGCGGCGGGAGCTCCGCATCCACTCCCTCGAACGCGTCGAGAAGCCACGCCGGCGTCTCGATGGCGTCCTCGGACATCCACAGCTTACCCGCCCAGGCACCGAGCTGGCGCGCTGTCGCCCCGCTCGAATAAGGCACCAGCCTGGCCACCGGTGTGCCGTCTTTGGCAATCACGATTTCCTCTCCGTTTGCGACGCGTGCAAGCAACTTTGAGAAGTTGGTCTTGGCGGCGTGCACATTCATCATCTCATTCATGCACTCCCTCATCGAATTCACGCACGGGTGGCCGGCTCCACATTAGTCCACTACTTAGTCTATAATCTAGTCCACATCGAGCTCACCACAAGGCTGGACGGTCGACACCTCAGTTGCGGGTCAGCGCGCGCAGGCCCCGCCACCACCACGCGTGGCAGTTGCCGGCGCAACGGCAGGGTCCCTCGGCCACACGTTGTCCGCAGGATCGCGATCGGGGAAACGACACCCCGGATCCAGCACGATGCGCGCGATCTTGCGCGAACCGAACGTGAGATCCGCCTTGAATGTGCGGCTTCCTGCGAACCACACGTCCACCGGCCATGTCACCACCGCGGTCACGCTGTCTGACATCGTCGCGTTGGGCATCTTGCCGATCGCCGGCCCCGAGGCCGCGAACTGCACCCTCAACACCACTGGCGACGGCATCTGGCCGTCCTGGCGCACCGTGACGGTCGTCTTACCGCCTGACGACACAACGCCCTGGATCGATCCGTCCACGCTCTCGGTCGTGAAGAGCCAGTAGTACCAGAACCAACCGAGATCGCGCTTGAGAGCGTGATTCATGAAGAACATGTAGTCCCACGGCGACGGATGCTTGAACAACCACGCCTTCGCCCAATCGCTCTGCGCGCGCTGCACCGCAGTGTCCCCGACGATGCCGCCGAGCATGGAGAGCATCAACGGCGTCTTGCTGTAGGTCTGGAAGGAATAGCGCTGCGGCCCTGCATAGTTCGCGTTCCACATCATCGGGGGCTCCGCTTCGTCGCCACTCACGCTGCCGTACGACTGTCCGCGACCGTCGAGATTCGGCGCCGTGCCCGCACGATCGGCGCCGGAAAGAATGTTCATGTACTGATTGAAGCCCTCATCCATCCATCCATACCACGTTTCGTTGTTGCTGACCGTCATCGGCCACCACTGATGTCCCGTCTCGTGATCCGCCGCGCCCTGATTCGAGTTGATCACCATCGGGTACTCCATTCCCGCACTCGGCCCATCCTGCAGCGTGAACTGCGGAAATTCATAGGGGAACCAGAGCTTGGAGTAGAACTCGAGCGCGTGCCGGGCAATCGGTCCTGCGTTGGCGAATAGCGACGAGTCGCCGGGTAGGAAGTACATGTTCACGGGAACGCGACTCCGGCCGGGAATCGTTGCGCGCGTTGCCGTCCAGTTGAACTTCTTCGCCGTCGCCCACGCAAAGTCGTTCACGGTATCGGCGACGAAGTGCCAGACGAGCCGGTCGCCCGCTGCGGTGGCCTGTCCCGCGCCAACCTCATTCGTCCCGACGATCGTGCGCACCTCGTCCGACTCGAGCACGTGCGAAAGTTTTTCGCGCGCCGATGGCGTCAACACTTCCTCTGGATTCTGGAGGACGCCCGTTCCGCTCACGATCCACCCTGCCGGAACGTCAATGCGAACGTCGAACTTTCCGAAGTTGTTGTAGAACTCCGATGGGCCCAGGTAGAGCTCAGGGTCCCAGCCGCGGAGATCGTCGTAGACGGCGACGCGCGGATACCATTGCGTTGGTTGATAGAGTGAATCCGCCCAGCGCTGAATCATGCGATGATTCGCGCCCGGGCCGCCCGGAATCTTGTGACTCCATTCGACGTCGAGCGTTGCTCGACCCTTGGCAGGTATCGCGTTGACGAGTGCGATCGTCGCGCGCGTCGAGTTCAAGCCGATCATCCTGTTCTCGGTCGGCACAGGAGCACCCGGTCCCCCGCGACCACCACCGCGTCCTCCCGCAGGGGGCGCGATATTCACGGGCTGTCCATTCACTGTCACGCGCGTGATGGCAAACCCATCTGTCGGTTCGGCAGGCACCCACGGCGCGGCGTGCGGACTCTGGAACACGAACAGGTTCTGGTCGAGTCGCATCACGATGCTCGTGAGCGAATCGCTTGTGTTGTTCTGGACGACGATCGTCTCGCGACCCGCGATGCGCGATGTGGCTGGGTCGAGGCGCGCGTTGATGGTGTAATCCGTCCGTAGTTGGCCGTAGTTGCGGCCCGGGCGACCCGATGAGTCCCGGGTGCCGGCCGCAAATGCGCGACGGATGGTGTTGGTAATCGGGATGTCTCGCCGCACGGCACGCTCCGCAACCGGCGCCTGCGCCACGAGAGGAGATGTGGCCAAGGCCAGCATCACTAACGCGTATCTTGGACGAACGAGCATTGATACTCCAAATAGGGGTCTGCTCAAAATATGCCGGGTGGGACGTTCGCCCGAAGGGTCGTTGTCATGGAGAGTACGAGAGGGATCTGTGACTGGTTGACTAGTCTGACCAGAACATTTACCGTTCGAACCATGACAGATCGCTATTCACTCTACGACGCCAAGGCCAATTTATCGAAGATCGTGAAGCAGGTTCGCGAAGGCGGCCACGCAGTGGTCATCACGGTGCACGGCGAACCGGCGGTGGAAATTCGTCCGTACAAGCCATTGCCAACCGATCTTGCTGCTCGCCACGCGGACATGGTCGCCCGGGGAATTATTCGACCTGCAAAGCGCAATCCGCGTGACACGGTGCTGACGCCGGGGATCAAACGTCCCGGCGGACTGAAACGATTCCTCGATGAGCGGAACGAAGATTGACCGCACTCGCCTACGTTGACTCGTCGTGCATCCTGGCAATAGCACTCGGTGAACCTTCGGCGAAAAAGGTTGCGGAGCGCCTCAACGGATTTGTCCACATTCTGGCGCATCCCCTGCTTGACGCCGAGGTGCGATCTACGTGCTCGCGTGAGCGCGCGACATTACCCCAGCTTTCGCTCGACGTGATCCAGTGGATCGAGGCGCCGCGGCCTCTTTCCGAAGAGGTGGATCGCGTATTGGCCGCAGGCTATTTACGCGGGGCTGATTGCCTGCACGTCGCCGCTGCTCTCTATCTCTCACCAGATCCTGCGCAGCTGACGTTCCTCACCCTCGATGCTCGACAAGGCCTTATCGCGAAGAAACTCGGATTCAAGGCGTAGGCCGATACACATTGCGTTGCCGACCCTTGTGCGCCGTCGCATAATCCGCCTCGGCAATCGACTTCAATTCGATCACACGCACGAACTCAATGACGCGCATATACAATTTCAGCCCTGGCCCCGCGGTGCTCCCCATCGACGTCCTCGAGCAGGCGCGCGAGGAAATGCTCGACTGGCACGGCACGGGCATGTCCGTCATGGAGATGAGCCATCGCGGCAAGGCATTCGTCGGTATCGCTGAGCAGGCCGAGTCGGACTTGCGCGAGTTGTTAGCGGTGCCGACGAACTACAAGGTCCTGTTCCTGCAGGGCGGCGCCACCGCGCAATTCGCAGCCGTCCCGCTCAACGTGTCGGCGATCGGACAGACGGTCGACTACGTCAACACGGGCGCGTGGTCAAAGAAGGCCGTGGCCGAAGCCAAGAGATACGCGACGGTGAATGTGGCGGCGAACGCTGGCGAGCCATACTGCTCCATACCGGCTTTCGAAACGTGGAAATGCTCGCCGGACGCTGCGTACCTGCACTACACGCCGAACGAGACCATTGGCGGCGTGGAATTTCATGGCGTTCCGGACGTGGGCGGTGTGCCGCTCGTCGCCGACATGTCGTCCACCATCCTCTCTCGCCCGATCGATGTCGAAAAGTTCGGCGTGATCTACGCCGGCGCGCAAAAAAACATAGGTCCAGCCGGTCTAACAGTCGTCATCGTACGCGACGATCTCATAGGGAAAGCCAGGATTGATACGCCGAGCGTGTTGGATTACGCGGCGATGGCGAAGGAGGGGTCGATGTTGAATACCCCACCGACGTACACCTGGTATCTCGCGGGGCTCGTGTTTCAGTGGCTCAAGCGACAGGGTGGCCTCGCGGGAATCGGAGCGATCAACCGCGCCAAGGCCGAAAAGCTCTACGCCGCAATCGACCGCTCGGCATTCTATGCGAATCCGGTTGAGGAGAGTGCCCGCTCGTGGATGAATGTCCCCTTCACGCTGGCAAATCCGGAGCTCGACAAGACATTCCTTGCCGGCGCGAAGGCCGCTGGCCTCGTGACGCTCGAAGGTCATCGATCGGTCGGTGGCATGCGCGCCAGCATTTACAATGCGATGCCGATGGCCGGTGTTGACGCGTTGATCAGCTTCATGGGCGAGTTCGAGCGAGCGCAGGGGTAATGACCTATACCATCCTCACCCTGAACAACATTTCGTCGCGCGGCCTCGAACGATTGCCGCGCGATTGTTATGTCGTCGGCCCGGATGTTCGTGCGCCAGACGCCATCATGGTCCGTTCCGCGGATATGCACGCCATGGAGATTCCGTCGAATGTGAAGGCGGTTGGACGAGCTGGCGCGGGGACCAACAATGTCCCGGTTGCCGCGATGTCCAAGCGCGGCATTCCTGTCTTCAATGCACCGGGAGCGAACGCGAATGCGGTGAAGGAACTGGTGATCGCTGGCCTGTTTCTCTCAGCGCGGAATATCTGTCAGGCGTGGGACTATCTCCGCCAGGTGCAGGGCGACGATCACGCGATCGAGCAGGCGGTAGAGCAGGGCAAGAAGAAATTCGTTGGTCGCGAACTGCCGGGCCGTGTGCTTGGCGTGATTGGCCTTGGCGCGATTGGCGTCGAGGTGGCGAATGCGGCGCATCAGTTGGGCATGCACGTGTTGGGATTCGACCCGGAGTTGACCGTGCAGCGCGCGCTGCAGCTGTCGTCGGGCGTTGAGCGCGCGCTGTCGCTGGATGATGTGTTCGCTCGTGCCGACGTGGTGACGGTGCACGTGCCCCTGGTCGATGGAACTCGCAACCTTGTGAATGCCGAGCGACTGGGGCTGATGCGCAGTGGCGGCACCGTCCTGAATTTTTCGCGCGCTGCTATCGTCGACGTCGCAGCAGTGATCGAGGCACTCGATCGTGGCGCTCTTGCGAGCTATGTGTGCGATTTTCCCACGAACGCCATCAAGGATCATCCAAAGGTCGTCGCGCTGCCGCACCTGGGCGCGTGTACGCATGAGGCAGAGGAGAATTGCGCCATCATGGTGGCCGATACGCTTCGTGACTTTCTCGAGCATGGGAACATCCGATGCGCGGTGAACTTCCCGGACGCGTTTCTCCCGCGGACGAAGGGTGGATCGCGCATGTCCGTGGCCAACGAGAATGTGCCGAACATGGTTGGCCAGATTGCGACGGCGCTTGCGTCGGCGAACCTGAACATTGCGAACCTGCTGAATAAGTCGCGTGGTGATCTGGCATACGCGCTCATCGACATCGATGGCGCGCTGTCAGAATCGATGCTCGCGACGATCCGGAGTATTCCGGGCGTGCTATCGGTGCGCAGCGTCGGCGCTTAGCGCCGCTCAGCGCACCAGGTGGAATTCCGTCTGCCGCCGCAGCGCCCACCTCGGCACACCGTCGGCGCCGATCATCACGTCCTCCTCCTGCGCGCTCCTCACCGCCTGGCCACCCCACTCCGCAACCGGAGTCGTCGCCTGCAGCTCGATGGAAAACCACATACTGGAAATCACCTTCGCGTCACCTCGCCCAGGTACGCCGTTCTGGTAATCCCATAAGCCGATCAGCGGCCCAGCGCCGTGACCATTCACGCCGATCGGATGCGAATACACCGTTGCGTCGAGTCCTTCTGTCTTCGCGCGAGCGAGCGATGACCGAAGCACCTCATTCCCCGTGCGACCAGGACGCAATTCGGCCACAACGATGTCCTGCATCCGATTCGAGTTGCGCAGCGACTGCATCAGTTCCGCGGGCGGCGCTGTCTCTCCATCGCGGAGCACGTAACCCATGTGCTGCGTGTCCGTGTTGAGTCTGAGCGCCGTGATCCCAAAGTCGCAGTGCAGCACGTCGCCGCGTTGAATGATCGGATTGTCGCCAAGTTGCGCTTCGGTCGCCCCACGACGCTGTACTTCCACGGACGGATGAAACCATGTGCCGAGTCCCAGGTCGTTCACGCGCTGGCGCATCCACCACACGACGTCTTCCGTGCGCGTGACTCCCGGCGTGATGACGACGTTCGAGAACGCCGCCTCAATGACATTCCACGCGAGACGCGTGAGCTTTTCGTAAAACGCATTCTCCGCCGGCAGGCGCGTCGCGATCAACTCCAGTGGCAACGACTCAGCGCGACGCAAACGCGTCGTCCACTTCGCGCCAAGTGCCGTGCGCATGCCTTCGTCCTCGCCAGAGGAAAGCCCATCGGAAAAGGCGAACACCCGCGACGTGTTGATCGCGATGACACGCGGATTCCGCTTCTCGATTGTCTGCCGGAGCACTTGCCATTGTGCGTCGCCCCAGAGTTCCGCTTGTGCGGCGCCGCGCGTGCCCGCGGGTCCGGCCGCCGCGACGGTCGACCGCACGGCGCTATACACGCCGCCTTGCGATGTGCCCCCGAGCGCAATCCGTTCGACCGTGCAATCCGCGGCCGGCTTGGCGGTGCCGCGCTGCGCGCACTGGTCGAAGAACACATAGATCGTGCGGCGGCGTGCCGCAAACGTCGTCGGCGACACGAGCGACGTGAATACCGGGTCCTCGTTGTACTCGCGCATCGGTACCACCCACATGTCAATGCCGTACTTGCGCATCAACATTGGCAGCACGTTCGTCATTCGCTGCTCGAGCCATCGCTGCTGTTCCTCGGCCTGGTCACGCAACGTGCCGAACGGCCGCGCAACCGTGTCGGCAGAGTGCGACATTTGCGTCGGTGACTGTGCCGGCGCCGAGGCCGGAGAAACCACGGCCGCGGCCAGCGCCGCTACTCTGAGGCTCAAGCGAAGTGAGTATGCTGTCATGATCCAATCTACGAAAACAGCAATGCCACCGAGAGGGGGAGTCGTGATGCGGTTCGTCGCGAGCGCGCTGCTTGCTATCATCGCGAGCGCCGGCGTCGCTCTGCCAGCAGGTGCGCAACTCACCATTCGCATCACCAGCGCCCCGTCAAGCACACCTGCGGACGCCGTCATTCACGTGGCCGGCACGTTCAACGACTGGAGTCCGGACGCGCTCGGCTATGCGCTGGTCGCGCAACCAAACGGCGCGTATACCATCACGCTCCCCGAATCCGTGCGCGGACCCATCGAATTCAAGTTCACGCTTGGCTCTTGGGCATCGGTGGAGACGACGACATCTGGTGCGGACGTCCCGAACCGTACGTTCTCGGTGCCTCCGACTGGAGCGGCGATCTTCACTGCGTCGGTTGCAGGCTGGAAATCCTCGTCGGTAGGAGGCCGCACGGCGCGACAATCGACTGCGTCAAAATCCGTATCGATTCTCAGCGATACGTTCGCGATTCCGCAGCTTGGAAGAACGCGCCGCACCTGGCTCTACCTGCCGCCCGACTACGCGACGACGACGAAACGCTATCCCGTGATCTACATGCACGACGGGCAAAACGTGTTCGACGCCGTTGCGAGTTTCGCGGGCGAGTGGGGCGTTGACGAGACGTTGGACCAACCAAACGAACGGGGCGATTGGGGCGCGATCGTCGTGGCGGTCGATAACGACGGCAAGCATCGCCTCGACGAATACGATCCGTGGGTCAATGCAAACACGAAATACGGCGGCGGGGAGGGGGACGCCTATGTCGACTTCCTCGCGCACACGCTGAAGCCGTATGTCGACGCTCACTTCCGGACGCGCGCGGACAGGTTGAACACCGCCATTGTGGGATCGAGCCTGGGCGGCCTCATTTCGCTTTACGCCGCGCTCAAGTACCCCGAAATCTTCGGCAAGGCCGGCGTCTTCTCGTGCGCATGCTGGATCGCCGAGTCGCGCTTACTCGCGTACGCTCGTCGCTCGACGCCGCTGCGGCCACTTCCGCGCATCTATTTCGTCAGCGGCGAGCACGAAACGGAATCTGGCCAACCGGCAACCGAGCAGCGCCACGTCGTTGATGCACTTCGTGCGGCCGGATTTCCGGTCGACAGTGCGCTCAGGGCACTTACTCCCGTAGACGGAAAGCACGCGGAGTGGTTCTGGAAGCGTGAGTTCGAAGGCGCGTACCGGTGGTTATTCCCGCTACCGCGCTAATGACTCGGACGTAATGAACCGGCATAAGCCGCCACCGCGATCATGTCGTCGATGCTGAGCTTCGATACCGCCGCCTGCATCGGCGCACTCGTCGCACCGGCGCGATGTCCCGTCTTGAAGCCGTAGAGCTGGCGAAACAAGTACGTCGGCGATCGTCCTGCAAGCGGGGGAACGGCACCAATGCCGAGGAGGCTTGGGCCGTGACACGTGGTGCACGTCCTCACAGGATTCTTGCTTGGCGCAGATGCGATCTTCCGACCGGCGGCAATACTTCCTGGTGGCACATAAGCAGTGAACGTCGTCGCCGCATCTCGCAGTTCATGACGCTCCAGGTCTTCCGTGATCTCGATGATGCGATGACCAAGCGCCTCCTTCTCGGAGCCCGGACGCACGGCGTAGAGACCACCCGCTTCGTACGTCGTCGGGACTTCGCTGCGCTCCACCACCTTGAACCGCGGCTTTGCCTTCATCCGCGAGAAATATCGCGCCGCCTCGGCAAGGTCAGCGTCGGTGATGCTGTCAGCCGCGTCCGTCATACGCGCGCTCGGACCCCATCCATTCACGGCAGGTTGTCTGGTGCGCGCACGTATCGCCGCCACCTGGCTGACGATGTAGCTCGCTGGCAGGCCTGCGATCGTCGCATTCTCGGCGCGTCCTTGCCCATCCGGGAGGTGGCAGTACCCGCAGGCCCACACGACCCCCGGCCGTCCATGCGCGACACTCTCAGGCAGGCGTGCGTGCGACTCGGGATACCAATCCGGCGGCGCGTAGGTGTTCTTCACCTGCGCCATCGTGAAGGTGCGCGTGCTGTGCGGAAGCCGCAGCAGAGCGAGCGAATCATATGGCGGTTTGGCCGCGGGCAGGTCTGCCGATGACCCAGGAAACGCCCACTTTGGAATATCGCTCACGGCCGGCGCCGCTTGCGCGAAGGACATCGCGCTCATCGAGACCATCATCATTGCGACGACACTTAGGCGAACCGTCATGACGCGAGCTCCTTTAGTGCACTGACGAAATGGTCCAACTCGGCTGGTGTCGTAAACACCTGCGGAGTGATGCGAGCGCCATGCACATTCGCTGTGTCGATCGCCACCGTCCACACCTTGTACTTCTGCAACAACGTCTTCGCGAGCGCGGCTGGCCGCATGGTGGAAATGCCCACGTTCGCGATGGCGCATGAGCGTCGGGGATCCGTTGGTGTATTGAGCACGATGTTGGGCGTGCCGCGGACTCGGCTCGTCCAATAGTTCTGCAGGTAACGCAGTCTCGCCTCCTTGCGCTGCGTGCCGATGCTGTCGTGAAATGCGATCGCGTTCTCGATCGCGAGGTCCGTGTGGACGGGGTGTGTTCCGGTGTGATTCAATTTACGAATGTCGGTGTCGGCCATGCTCGCGTCGGCGAACACAGGCCAGAGTTTGGGGATCTTGTCGGACCGCACGTACAGAATGCCCGCGCCAAGCGGCGTGCCGAGCCACTTGTGCAGGCTCGCGCCGTAATACTCGCACGCGAGATCGGGAATCCTGTAGTCGAACTGCGCGAACGCGTGTGCGCCGTCCACCATCACGTCGACGCCGTGACGATGCGCCATGTCCACGATGGCCCGCACGGGAAGTATTTGTCCCGTGATGTTGACCATGTGGCAAACCATCAGCAATCGCGTTCGTGGCGTAATGGCGCTCTCGTACAACCGAACGAGTTCATCGTCGGACTTTGGATCGATCGGCAGTGAGACAATCTTGTTGACGACGCCGTACCGCTTCGCCTGCAGCTTGAACATGTCGAGCATGGCGCCGTAGTCCTGCTCAGCCATCACGGCTTCGTCACCGGCCTTCCAATCGATGCCAGCGATGACGGTGTCGAGACTCTCGGTGGTGTTTCGCGTGATGATGAGCTCTTCTGGCGAACAACCAGCCATGCGCGCGAGTAGCGCGCGCGCAGCGAGCTTGTCGTCGTATTGCCGAGTGCGCATGTAGTACGACGCTTCATAGTTGATCTCGCGCACTCGGCCGACGAATGCCTCGAGCACAGGCTGCGACTGCATGCTGAAGTAGCCGTTCTCGAGATTGATGTAGTCCGGCTTGAGCACGTACTTCTCGCGGATCATCGCCCAGAACGGCTCGTCCTGCGCGAGTGCAGCGGGCGCCATCTCGGCGTACTGCGCCCACAGCCGGTCGCCCAGCAGCAGGCCGAGCGACGCGCCGCCCATCGTGCGAAGGAAATCCCTCTTGTTCATGGCTACTTCTTCTGATAGGTGCCGACGAGCTCACCCTGCGCGAGTACGTGGCCTTCCATGGCACTGAGCAGCGCCGGCTTGGTTGCCGCGCCGAGGTCGCCGAGCGCGGCATCGAGTGCGAAGAGCTTGAAGAAGTAGCGGTGACGT
>JBDTMO010000058.1:0-14240 GCA_039934235.1 bacterium
CGTTCACGTTCAGAATTTCCCCCGTGATGTGCCGCGCCAGCGGCGAACAGAGGAATACGATTGGCCCCGCGATATCCTCCGCCGACGCGATGCGGCCGAGCGGAATTCCGGCGTTGATGCGATCGCGCCCTTCGGCGGCCATCGCGTCCGCCACCATTTCCGTATCCACCCATCCCGGCGCCACGGAGTTCACGGTCACGCCGCGCGACGCGAGTTCTACTGCCAGTGACTTGGTGAACGAGATCACCGCCCCTTTGCTCGCGCCGTAATCAGCGTGAAACGCCTCACCGCGCTGGCCTGCGGTGCTCGATACGAACACGATGCGTCCGCCATCCGTAATCACGCGCGCGACAGCTCGCGTCGTCAAGAACATTGCATCGACATTTTCGCGAATGGTCCGCGACCAACGCGCGTCGTCCATGTCGGCGACGCCAATGTCTTCGGCGGCCCACACGCCCGCATTCGCCACGAACAGGTCGAGGCCACCCAACTCGCGCACAGTGGCATCGACGAGCGCCTCGGCGCCCGCGCGCGTCGCGATGTCGGCCGCATGCGACGACGCCTTCACGCCCAATGCGTTGATGGCATCGACGACGCGCTTGGCGTCCGCGCTCCGCGACCGGTACCCGATCATGACGTCAGCGCCAGCGCGAGCAAGAAGCCGCGCCGTTGCCGCTCCAATACCGCGCGAACCTCCCGTCACCAACGCTCGGCGGCCGCGGAGGTCGATCACAGCGTTTGCTCCACGATGTCGCAGATGATGTGTTCGATGCAGAGGTGAAGTTCCTGGGCGCGGTCGGTGCGCTCCGTCGGGATGATGACGCTGTGATCCGCGAGCGCGCGAAGTGCACCGCCATCTCGCGCACTGAACGCCAGCACGCCCACCCCCAGTTCGCGCGCCGTTTCCGCTGCGCGCAGCACATTCGGCGAATGGCCGCTTGTGGAGTGAATGATCAGGAGGTCCCCGGGCTTTGCAAGAGCCTCCACCTGCCGCGCGAACACATTTTCGAATCCGATGTCGTTGCCAGCCGCGGTCAGTAATGACGTATCGGTCGTGAGCGCAATCGCTGGATACGCGCGCCGCTTTCTCATGTAACGCACCACGTATTCCGTGGCCATGTGCTGAGCGTCGGCGGCGCTGCCGCCATTGCCGCAGAAGAACAACGTGCCCTTTCGCGTGACGGTCTCCTGCACCATCGCAAGCGCGCGGTCCATGTCGGGACCAAGCTCCAATGCAACGCGTTCAGCGGTTGCCGCCAACTCACGCAGTGCTGTCGTGAATGGCGACGTCATGACACAGTGCGGGAAGCATTCACAAGCGCGACAGGAAGAGTTCGCGCAAATGACCAAAGATGCCGCCCGCCGCCGGTAGCGGTGGAACCGGAAACATTGGCTGGCCGTCGAGCAACCGGCGCGCGTTCAAGTGCGTCAAAAGGTCCGCGTGTTCGGGAGTGGACACGTCGCGCAACCAATCACGCGCCGTGGCGAGCGAGCGGGAATCACCGTGATTGTCGCTGGCGAAGAGATCAACGAGCCCCTCCTGCACCATCGCGCGCGACAGCTTGGAGATCGGCCCTTTGCCCAATAGCCCAGCCGTATCCATCTGGATGACAGCCCCGGCCTTACGCCACTCAATCACTCGCTCCAGCGTGCATCCGTAATAGCGCTCCGGGTGCGCCAACACGGGTACCACACCCGAACAGCGGATGCGCAACAACTCCTCGCCCGCCTGCACTGGTACACGAAGACGTGGAAACTCCACAAGGACAGCGCGCGATCCACCAAGGCTGAGCGTACGCGAGCGAAGATCCACATTCGGCTCGTCCAGCATGATCTCCCACCCAAGCAACAATTCGAGACCATGAGGGGCGACGCTGCACAGCTCTTCGTAAATGGCGTGGTTTCGCTCGTACGCCGCATTCGCGGCATTCGACGCGTTCAGGTGCGGCGTCAGCACGAGAACCTCGACACCATCCGCCGCAAATCGCTGGAGCACAGGCACCGACACATCCACGGACCTGGATCCGTCATCGACGCCGGGCAATAGATGCGAGTGGATATCGATCATGCGTTCGTGAGCTCAGCGTCGCCGAGTGCGGCCATGCGCGACATTGCCTGCGTGGCGCGAGCATCGATGTCCGCATCGACGCCCGCCGCCTCGAACGCGTACGTCAGGAGCGCATCGGCGGTCAGCAGATCGAGCGCAGAATCACGCGACGTGCTGTCGTTCTTCAGCAACTCTGCGACGAGCCGTTCCCCCGCCGACAGAAAGAGTTCGGGCACCTGATCCACCGGTGCATCGAGCGACTCCGCGAGCACACTTTGCAGCCGCCGCGAGAGAGCGGCAGGCGGTTGAGGCGTCCGCGAATGGAGCCACTCCCCGATGGTCACGCGCCGGCCACTGCTGCAAGGACGACCCTCGGCGCCTCCGCCAGAGCCTCGCCGAGACGCGATGCGTCCGGAATGCCTGCCTGCGCCATGTGCGGCTTTCCACCGCCCCTGCCGCCGACGACGGTGGCAAGCTCACGCACAATCGCATCGGCACGAACGCCCTTCTCTCGCAAATCGTCCGTGACGACCACGATGAGCGACCCCTTGCCATCGTCGAGCCGCGCCGCCAGAAGACCGACACCGCTCTTGATCTGCTCGCGCAGCGCGTCGCCCATCGCCTGCAAGGCCTTCATGTCGTCCACCACCACTTCACCGAGGGCGAGACGTGCACCGTTCTCGCCGATCGGCTGTGCTGCGGCCAATAGGCGCACCAAGTCATCACCGCCGCCGCGCATCGCGTCGTCCAGCTTCTTTTCCATTGTGCGACGCTCGTCAAGCAGCTGCTGCACTCGGCGTTCCACTGTGCCTACTGGCGACTTCACCAGTTCGGCGACACGGGCGAGAGTATGCTCCTGAGCCTTCAGTCGCGCAAAGGCACTCGGTCCCGTAAGTGCCTCGATCCGTCGTACGCCGCTCGCAACACCCGTCTCGCTCAGGATCACGAACAATCCGATCTCGCTCGTGTTCCGCACGTGGGTGCCGCCACAGAGCTCCATGGAAACACCCGGCACGTCAACCACGCGAACGATGTCGCCGTACTTCTCGCCAAAGAGCGCCATTGCGCCTTTTGCCCGAGCCTCGGGATACGGCATCTCGTTGCACGTCACTGGCGACGAGCGCCATATCTCACGGTTCACGATTGCCTCGACGTCAGCCAGTTTTTCCGGCTTGACGGGCCCGTGATGCGTAAAGTCGAACCGGAGCCGATCCGGTGCGACGAGCGATCCGGCTTGATGAACGGCGTCGCCGAGCACCTGACGGAGCGCGGAGTGCATGAGGTGCGTCGCCGTGTGGTTGCGCTCCGTATCCCGACGCCGATGATTCGGAACGCGCGCCGCAGCCGTACCCCAATGAAATTCACCGGTCAAACGACCGAGCGCCGCAGAACGTCCTTCAACCTTTCGTACGCCATCCACATCGATGCGCCAGCCGTCGCCGACAATCTCGCCTTCGTCCGAGACCTGTCCGCCCGACTCCGCGTAAAACGGTGACTCACGCAACAGAACGGCGACGCGATCACCGTCGAGATGCCGCAACGCCGCAACCTCGGTCTGAATCTCGATCGCATCGTAGCCAACGAACCGGGACGTCGCGACGTCGGCCTCCGTTGGCACCTCCCAGTTGGCCAGGTCATCGAGCGCATCGGCCGTGACGCCGAGCTTCCGCGCTTTGCGCTCGTCCTTCGATCGCGTGCGCTGTTCGAGCAACGCTGCCTCGAAGCCGGGGATGTCCACGGAATAGCCGCGTTCATGCGCCATCAGCTCCGTGAGATCGATCGGGAAGCCGAAGGTGTCGTACAGGCGGAACGCATCCTCGCCACTGATCGTGCCGCGGACTTCAGCACTACCTTGGGTGGAATGCACTGGCGCAAGTTGTTCGAAGCGCGACAGGCCACCTTCGATCGTCGCGAGAAACGACTGTTCCTCGACACGTGTGGTCTGCAGCAGATGCTCGGAGCGCATCCGGAGTTCGGGATACACGTCGCCCATCGACTCGATCACCGATTGCACGACGTGCACCAGCGTCGGCTCTCGACGGCCAAGCAGGTACGCATGCCGAACCGCGCGGCGGAGGATGCGGCGCAAGACATAGCCACGACCTTCGTTGCTCGGAAAGACGCCGTCGCTCAGCAGGAACGCCACAGCGCGCGCATGATCAGCAATTACACGAAATGACGCGGGATCCACGGAATTTGGGACGACGTCCGCACCGCCTTTCCCGCCCGCGATCGTGACGCCCGCACGATGCTCGTCATTCTCTCGGCCCCAATATGCAAATCCAACCGTCTCTTCGACGGTCTTGATCAGCGGCGCAAATACGTCCGTGTGAAAATTGTTCGTCACGCCTTGCTTCACCGCCGCAATGCGTTCGAGACCCGCACCCGTATCGACAGACGGCCTCGGCAGCGGGTTGAGCGTGCCATCGGGCTGCTTGTCGAACTGCATGAAGACGAGATTCCAGATTTCGAGAAAGCGGCCCGACTCCGCGCCTTCAACGAACGCGTCCAGCGAAAAATTCTCGCGCGTGAGATCGGTCCACTCGCCCGTCGCGCCGTGAGGAAAGCGGAAGTCCGACGCGACCTTCGCCAGGTCAACGTAGATCTCCGTACAGGGTCCGCATGGGCCGGTATCCGCCATCTGCCAGAAATTGTCGGCGTCCCCGAGCCGGTAGATTCGCTCGGCAGAAATCCCTGCGATCTCCTGCCAGAGTGCGAAGGCTTCGTCGTCCGTGTAGTGTACGCTGACGCGCAGGAGCGCTGGATCGATCGCGAGGTGATTCTCGCCCGTCAACAACTCCCACGCAAAGCGAATCGCGTCGCGCTTGAAATAGTCGCCAAAGGAGAAATTACCAAGCATCTCGAAAAAGGTGTGATGCCGGGCCGTATGCCCTACCTGTTCGAGGTCGTTATGCTTGCCGCCGGCGCGGACGCATTTCTGCGCCGTCGTCGCACGGCGTTTTCCGTCCGGCGCGTCCTCCATGCCGAGAAAGACTTTCTTGAACGGCACCATCCCGGCGTTGACGAACAGCAGCGTAGGATCGTCGGCGGGCACGAGCGACGCGCTCTGCCGGATGACATGCTGTTGCTGGGCGAAGTAGGCCAGGAAGCGGGAGCGAATTTCGGAGGCTAGCATAGGCTGCGAAATATAGGGCGAGCCGCTGGCAGAGGGAGCCCAGTCCGAGTTGGACGAGAACAGTGAGCAGTGAACGGTGACCCGTGAAAACCGCTCTACCTAATCTTCCTCACCATGCCCCACGCCATCGGACTCGCCATCCTCATCGCCGCTCCGCGTTAGCTCCTGCCCCACCGCTTCCATCGCGCGACGAATGTCGTCACCGTCATAACCGCGCCGCGCGAGAAACGCATACAGTCTCCGACGACGGACAACGGGTTCATGCTTGGCGAGTGTGCGCAGCTTCTTCCGTGCTGCCGCCTCGACGACTTCTCGTTGATCGATGCCTTCCTCATCGAACACGAGTTCGATGGCCTCATCGCCAACCTCGCGCGCAACGCCTTTGCGCGCGAGCTCCTGTTGAACACGACGACGCGATTGATTGGCGCCGAGTACTTTTGCGCGAGTGAATGACTGCGCGAATGCGAAGTCGTCGAGTAACCCTTGCTCTTGCAGCCGTGCAATCGCGCGATCGACGACACTTCGTTCTGCGCCCTTGCGCACAAGTGCTCGCGCCAGTTCGGCGGAGGAGCGCGCGCGAAACGCGAGCATGTTGAGCGCACGATCGTAAACCGCGAGCTGCGTCGCCTCCATCACCATCGCATCTGCGAGTCCGGAGACGTCGCGGCCAACGCGTAATCCCAGTCGGTCGATCGCATCAAGCGAGAGCGTAACGCTGGGGATCCCGTCGATGAGAATGTAAAATCGGCCGGGGTGTCGCGGTGCGGGCTCGATTCCGGATATCACAGACATGCGACGAATGTATTTATCCAGATGACTCTCGCGACGCCGCTCATATGGAATAGCACTGCGAGAGTATCCTAGAGCCCGAGCATATCGAAAGCACCTTAATAGGCATGCGATAACTCGTTTGGTATCAAGCTGTTCCGAAATAAATAAGAAACCGAGGAGCATGCCCTGTCACGCTGGGGATTCCGGGCCCCATCGATTCCAGAGAACGACTCCTCGGCTCCTTACCCATCTAAACTACCACAGTGATGCGCGGCAGTTCCAGCAATTTCGTATCAGTTCTGGCTCGCATTTGCGATGCCAGCGCCAGAAATGCGCTCTTCCGAAAACTAGCCTATTCTGCGTCGTCCGGCTCCCCCCCACCTACAGTCTGATCCACCCCGATACCGAGCACAACCTTCACCTTTTCCTCGATCTCGGCAAGGATCACCGGGTTGTCCTTCAGGTACATCTTCGCGTTTTCGCGCCCCTGGCCGATTTTCTGGCCGTTATAGCTGTACCAGGCCCCGGACTTCTCGATGATTCCCGACTCCGCACCAATATCCACCAGCAACGAGGTATGGCTGATCCCCTCGGCATACATGATATCGAATTCAGCCTGCTTGAACGGCGGAGCAACCTTGTTCTTGACCACCTTCACGCGGACGTGCGACCCGACGATCTCCTCCTTTTCCTTCACCGGGCCAATGCGACGAATGTCCAAGCGCACCGATGCGTAGAACTTGAGCGCCTTGCCGCCAGTCGTCGTTTCGGGATTGCCAAACATGACGCCGATCTTCTCGCGCAGCTGGTTGATGAAGATGACAATCGTCTTGGACCGGGCGATCGACCCCGTAAGCTTCCGGAGCGCCTGACTCATGAGACGTGCCTGCAGCCCCATGTGCGACTCGCCCATGTCGCCCTCAATTTCCGCCTTGGGCACGAGCGCAGCAACCGAGTCGATCACCACGATGTCCACCGCACCAGAACGCACGAGGATTTCGCAGATTTCGAGCGCCTGCTCTCCCGTGTCCGGCTGGGAAATCAACAGCGCCTCGACATCGACCCCCAGCTTCCGCGCATACTCGGTGTCGAGCGCATGCTCAGCATCGATGAACGCCGCGACGCCGCCCATACGCTGCGCATTCGCCACGACGTGGAGACACAACGTCGTCTTGCCGCTGGACTCCGGACCGTAAATCTCAGTGACTCGGCCGCGCGGAATGCCACCCACGCCAATAGCCGCATCGAGATTGATGGCACCGGTTGGTACCGCTTCGACGCGAACCTTTTCCTTCGCGTCCATACGCATGATCGAACCCTTGCCGCAGCTCTTCTCGATTTGAGCGATGGCGAGGTTGAGCGCCTTCTTCTTGTCTTCCGCAATCGTGGACACGGCCATTTCGTTGCAAAGCCTCTCGTCTGTCGTGGATTCCTTTGGCCCACGCGGGCATAAGCGTACCGGAAAAGCAGCTCTACCGATACCCGAATAGAATACGAAGGCTGACACCCGAAATCAAGCCGAAAGGTTCAGCGAAAAAGCGTTTTCGACATGGCGGACCCTGACACGATCACCATCCACCAATACTCCCACCACATCGAATCGATACGCGTCTTCCTGGCGTCCATGCCTCGCAATCCAAACTCTTGCCGAGCGACCTAACTCCTTCTGCTTCTTCCAGTTGACCGCCGCAACCGGATCGCCAAAAGTGTCGCCTTGCCGAGCTTTGACTTCGACGAACGCCACCAGCCCTTCGTGCTCGACCACGAGATCGATGTCGCGGTGGCCCGTTCGAAAGCGTCGCTGAACCACACGCCACCCCCGCTTACGAAGCCACCGCTCCGCAACTCGCTCTCCGAACTCTCCCAATGCCTGCCTGGCCGCTGACATGGGTTGAGGATACACGCGTCCACCCAGCGACCATCACCATTACAGGGCATCGATGTATCACTTCATTGCGACGGCTTTTTTCCGCGCGCGTGCGCAACCCCAGGATCCAAAGGGCGGCGAGGAGGGGCGCTCGATCGTGCGTTAACGCAGCGTGGCGCCGAATACGCCTTCGGGCACAACCTGCTCAGTCTTCACGACTCGCATCCCGTCTTGCGCTATCCACAGCCGCTGCTCCTTTGCGCCCCACCGCAAGGATACACGCCACGCGTCGACGGACCGGCCGCCAATCGACACAGGTTCCGATCCACTCACGACGATCTCCGCGGGAACCATCCGAGGCGTTACACCGTCGATGAGCAGGAGTGATGCTCCGGCGTGATATCCATCGCGCAAGGGAAGGAGTTCGAGCACGCGCTCGGTCATCCCTGCACTGAGGAGCACGTTGGGTGGCACCGCCGCCGAAAACGATGCGCGCCCTTGATAGCTCTGCGCCGCACCAAATACCGAATCCGCGGTAAACGACGCGCCAATCTGTGCGCGTCCAATCGTCCCGTTCCAACGCTCGGGCCGGAGATCGGAGCGGGTGACGTAAACCGAGTCCGTGCTTTGCACCACGGTGCCCGTTCGCTCCTCTGCAATCAGCCACGCGGGATTTCCGCCGAGGTTTGCTTCGGATACGACAACCGTGCGCGTACCGAGTGGGATGATTTCACCATTGGGCTTGGTGAGCACCAGCGTGTATACAAGCGTGCCCGCTCGTAGCAGCGCTCCGTTCGGCCTTTCGAACGGCGGCAAGCTGTCCGGCGCCATCGCTGCCGGCGGCGGCGTGGGAGACGTGACTTGTGCGGCGAGTCGTACTGAAGACAGCAACAAGGCAACTGGTACGAGCGCTCTACAGTTGGCCAGCAGCCGCGCACCGATCACTCGCGCACACCGCAAATCCGGTCCAGATCTTCGAGACCCACGCGCACTTCGCGACCCTTGGGCCCACTCTTCGGATCGAGCACTCCTGCATCGGCGAGCTGGTCGATGACGCGAGCGGCTCGCCCGTAGCCAATACCGAGTCGGCGTTGGAGCAGTGACGTGGAGCCGCTCTGGTTCTGGATGCACAGTTCCGCCGCCTCCCGAAACAGCGGATCACGAGCTCCTTCTGAGACACTCGATTCTTCAGCGCCCCCTTCGAGTGCAGCGCGCGCCTCGGCCTCACGCGTTCGAACGGTCTCCAGGATGTCTGGTTCATCCGGCGTCATCTCCGCCTCGTACACCAGGCCCGCTTCCGCGAGTGCCGCGCGACGCCGATCGCGCTGCGCCTCGTACCACTGCATCAGCCGCTCCGTCTCCTCGCTCGACAGATATGCGCCCTGCAACCGGCTCGCCTCACTCTTGCCTGGCGGAATGAACAACATGTCGCCGTTGCCGAGTAACATCTCGGCGCCCGCGCCGTCGATGATCGTGCGGCTGTCGACTTGACCCGCGACACGGAAGGCGATGCGGCTCGGAAAGTTCGCCTTGATAAGACCCGTAATCACGTTTACAGACGGACGTTGCGTTGCGAGGATGAGATGAATTCCAATCGCTCGTGCTTTCTGCGCCAGCATCGCAATTGGCGTCTCAACCTCGCCCTGCACCGTCATCATGAGGTCCGCCATCTCGTCGATGACCACGACGATGTACGGCAGCACCGCGCCGCGGTAGACGGAGTCTTCGAACGCGACGTCCTTCCGCCGCGGGGTCTTCAACGGGCTTTCATCCAGCACGCGGCGGTTGAAGTCCTGCAGGTTCCGGCAGCCATTCGCGGCGAGCAGTTCGTAGCGCTCCTGCATTTCCATCACGGCCCACTTGAGTACTGCGGCGGCGTCGCGATTGTCCGTGATCACCTTGTGCCGCAGATGCGGCAAGGTGTTGTAGACGGACAGCTCGACCATCTTCGGATCCACCATCAGGAAGCGGAGTGTCTTCGGCGTGTGCCGATACACGAGGCTCGTGATGATGGTGTTTACGCAGACGGACTTTCCCGACCCCGTGGCGCCCGCGATGAGCAGGTGCGGCATTTTCGCCAGGTCCGCGATGACGGGTTTGCCCTCGAGATCCTTGCCAAGGACGATGGGCAATGCAGCGCGTGCGCCGCGGAAGTCGGCGTGCTCGATCAACTCGCGAAACGCGACCATCTCTGGCGTGGGGTTGGGCACTTCCACGCCCACGGCGCCACGTCCAGGAATCGGCGCGACAATGCGGATCGAGGCCGCTCGCATCGCGAGCGCAAGGTCGTTGGAGAGGTTCGCGATCTGGCGCACCTTCACGCCCGGCGCTGGCTCAATCTCGAATTGCGTGACGACCGGCCCGGTCGTGCGGCCGACCAGCTCGCCTTCCACCTTGAACGTGCGAAGTGCGTCCATGAGCTTCACACCCATTGCGTCCAGCTCGCGGCGTCCGAGCTCATGATTCCGTGCTGGCGCTGGTGTCAGAAGGTCGGATGGCGGCAGCTCGTCTGCGCTCGGCTCAGGCTTCTCTGTTGCGTCGATGGCCGCGGCAATGCGCTCGTCGCGTCCCGGCGTCGGTGGTTCATCGCCCTTCTTCTTCTTGCCGCGGCGCTTCGACGCCTCCTCTATTGCCGCCTCTTCCTTCGCGTCCGCCTCGGCAGACGCCGGCGCGCGAATGGCAGTCTCCAATGCGTCTGATCCGATTGCGGCAAATTCTTCGGGTGATCCTTCGAGCGCCAGCGCGAGTGGTTCAATGTCGCCCTTCTTCTTTCGGCGTTTCGGCGGTGTGTAGGGCTCGGCCTCCGAAGGCGACGGGACAGGCACCGGCGGCAAGGGTTTCCGCCCCACGAGCATCCGAATTGGATTCCAGCGCAGCGTTGCAGCGGTAAGCGCACTCGCTGCAAGCGCGACAACGACCCACGCGCCAAAACCGCCGAGGAATTGCCGCCAGTAGAATGCGACGAATCCACCCCACAGTCCTGACGCGCCGGATGTCGCATCCGCGGGAGATGCTCCGACGGCAAGCGCAACTGCAATCGGGAGCAGTGCGACCACTCCGGCGAAAAAGATCATCCACGACCGATCGGTTTCGGACTCGAGGCGTCCGAAGAGCCGAAGCGCGTGAACGGCAGGAACGAGCGGCGTCAGCGAAGCCGCAGGCCATCCGATGAACGCAACGAGTGGGCGCGCGAGCCAATATCCCAGCCACCCGACATTGCCGCGCACGTCGATACCTGTGCGCAACTCGGCGAGCCCCAGTGCGGCAAGCGCACCGGCGAGGAACACCGAGAACAACAGAAGTGCAATGCCGCTGAGTTCGCGCCGAAGACCTGAACTACCCACGGAGGTTACCGCTCGCGATCGGGCCCCAGCATGGTGATCTGGCGGTCTTGGTAGATCGGGATGACCGGGTAGGAATCCACCGCCGCACAGGCGATGAGGTCGTCCCCGAATCCCGCGGCGGCCAGGGCCCGGCCGTGCGCCGCGGTGCTAAAGAGCCGCGTGAGGTTGTCGCCAAACTTCGTGTCGATCAGCGCCGAGGAAAACGCCGCGTCGTTCATGTCCAAGCCAGACATACGCTTCGCCACAGCGTGAACATAACGTCCTGCGCACGCAGCGTCCTCGAGCGCGAACTGCCGGTCCTGTCCCGCACAAACGAACGTGAGATCCGCGCCACCGCGCAATGCGGTGCGCAGCATCGATGTCACCGCCGACAAATTGACGTACGATGCGACAACGACGTCACGCGCGCCTTGCACCGCGAGTAATGCCTTCGTCCCGTTCGTTGTCGAGAGCAATACCGTCTTGCCTTCCACCGCTTCGCGCGAGTGCTCAAGGGGCGAATTGCCGAGGTCGAACCCGTCCATCTTGAGCATTCGGCGCTCGCCGGCAAGACGCACCGCGCCGCGCTCGAACTGCTTCGATCGCGTCACCACATCGTCCGAACTCTCCATCGGCATGATCGCGCGCGCGCCATTGCTCAGGGCCACGGCAATCGTCGTCGACGCGCGCAGCACGTCGATCACAGCGACCACGCGCCCTTGCACGTCCTGCGGCGCCAGGTGCTGAACGCCGAACGACACTTCGATCCGCACCCTATCCCGGCTCCTTCATCAGGTCCGGTTCCAGGTCGAGGAACTTGGTGTCCACGTTGCCGGTCTTGAATCGCGGGTTCTGCATCACGCGCGCGAGAAATGGAATCGTCGTCGTTGGTCCCTCGATGATGAATGTCTCGAGGGCGAGTTGCATCTTCGCGAGCGCCTCGGGCCTGTCTCGCCCCTGACAGATGACCTTCGCGATCATCGAGTCGTAGTAGGGCGGCACGGTGTATCCCGCATAGACGTGTGTGTCCAACCGCACGCCATTTCCGCCAGGCGGGTGGAACGTCACGATCTTGCCCGGCGACGGCTGAAAGTTGCGATTTGGATCCTCGGCATTCACTCGGCATTCGATGACGTGGCCACGCAGTGGGGGCAGCTCGAGCACACTCAGCGGCTCGCCGGCTGCGACGCGAATTTGCTCCTTCACCAAGTCGATTCCCGTGATCATTTCTGTCACGGGATGCTCGACCTGGATGCGCGTGTTCATCTCCATGAAGTAGAACGATCCGTCTTCATCGAGCAACATCTCGACGGTGCCTGCGCCGACGTAGTCGATCGCCTTGGCGCCCGCGACGGCGGCGTCGCCCATTCGCTTTCGCAAATCGGGCGTCATGGCGGGGCTCGGACTTTCCTCGATCAACTTCTGGTGGCGACGCTGCACTGAGCAGTCGCGTTCACCCAGATGGATCACGTGGCCGAACTTGTCGCCCATGATCTGAAACTCGATGTGCCGCGGGCGCTGCAAATACTTTTCGACGTACACGTCGCCGTTGCCGAACGCCGACAGCGCCTCGCTCCGCGCGAGTTGGAAGGAGCGTTCGAATTCTTCGGCGTCCTTGGCGACGCGCATGCCCTTGCCGCCACCGCCCGCCGCCGCCTTGATGATGACGGGAAAGCCCATGTCCTTGGCGTAGCCAAGTGCTTCGTCCACGTCTTCGACTGGACCTGGGGTGCCGGGAATGATCGGTACGCCGACCGCCATCATCGCCTTGCGCGCGGCGGCCTTGTCGCCCATCACCCGAATCTGGTCGGCCGTTGGTCCGATGAACGCGATATTGCTCGCCGTCACGATTTCAGCGAATTCCGCGTTCTCCGCGAGAAAACCATAGCCGGGATGAATGGCGTCGGCGCCGGTGATCTCTGCAGCGGCAATGAGTCGCGGAATCTGGAGATACGAATCGCGCGCAGGCGCCGGGCCAATACAGACGTCGTCGTCGGCAAACCGAACGTGCAGCGACTCGCGGTCCGCTTCGGAGTAGACGGCAACAGTCTGCACGCCGAGCTCACGGCAGGCGCGAATGACCCGCAGTGCGATCTCGCCGCGATTTGCGATCAGGACTTTCTTGAACATGCGGTCGGTATCAGGTAGCCGGGGGTGCTTCGAATCCGGACCAGCTCGTATCGCTCGTGCCCGCGACACCCTGCACGCGCAGTGCGAACTCGCTCGGGCTGGTCGCGAAGAATACAGCGCTTTCGTAGGAGATGATGCCTTGCGAGTACCACGCCATGAGCGATTGGTCGAAGCTCTGCATCCCGTATTGCACGGTGCCTTCGCGAATGAGGTCGGGAATGTTGAGCGTCTTGTCCATGTCCCGGATCTGATCGCGCACCGTCTGGGTGTTGATCAGCACCTCACAGGCCGGAATGCGTCCTGGCTTATCAGCGCGGGGGACGAGACGCATCGACACAACAGCCTGTAGCGCGCTCGCGAGCGAGAATCGCACTTCGGCCTGCTGGTGCGGCGGATAGAAGGACAGCACGCGATTGATCGTTTGCGTCGCGTCGGTCGTGTGCAGCGTGCTGAACACCAAGTGGCCCGTATCGGCCGCCTTGAGCGCGGTGTCGAGCGTCTCGAGATCACGAATCTCTCCGATCAGGATGACGTCCGGATCTTGTCGCAGTACCCGACGGAGCGCCTGCGCAAAGGTGGCCGTATCGGTGCCCACCTCGCGCTGATTGATGTGGCAGTTGATGTCGCGATGCAGGAATTCGATCGGATCCTCGATCGTGATCACGTTCGCGTGGCGGTGCTCATTGAGATGCTGGATCATCGCCGCGAGCGCCGTGCTCTTACCCGAACCGGTAATGCCCGTGACAAGCACGAGGCCACGCGGTTTCAACGCAATCTCCTCGAGCACCTTCGGGAGGTTCAACTCAGCAAGTGTGCGCGCCTGGTACGGGATGGCGCGCATCGCGTAGCACAGCGAGCCGCGTTGCTGATACACGTTGCAGCGAAAGCGGCCAATTCCGGGCACGCCGATCGCGAAGTCGCATTCCTTGTTGTCCGTAAACTCCTTCACCTGACGCGGCGTCATCA